>NZ_JAQZAB010000121.1:184804-225931 GCF_028640915.1 Pseudomonas sp. B3G-3
CTCTTCTGTAGGAGCGAGCTTGCTCGCGATGCGCCAAAGCGCAAAAAAACGCCAACCCTGAGGTTGGCGTTTTTTCTTGTTGCCTACAGCTTGCAGCTCAAGGCTGCCTCACTCAGGCTTGCGGCGACCGAAACCCGGGCGCTGGCCGGAACCGGCCGGGGCGCCACGGCGCTTGCCCGACGGTGCATCCTTGTCGACCAGGACGATGCCCGGACGCTTGGACTTCGGCGCTGGCTTGGCCGGGCGCTTGGTGTCGCTCGGACGATCCGCCACTGGCGTACCGCGACCCGACTCACCACGACCGGCAGCCGGACGCGGCGCCCGTGGAGCGCGCTCGCCATCCTGGCGTGGCGCGGGCTTGCGGCCCGGACGCTCGCCTTCGATCTGCGGCTCGCGCGACGGGCGCGGAGCACCGGCGGCAGGCGCGCCATGGGCCGGACGCAGGGTCCGCACGCGCTCGCTCTTGCCCACCGGGCGCGAGGATTTGCGCTGCATGCGTTCCAGCTTGTCCTTGCTCTTGGCGTTGAGCTGCGGCAGTGCCACCGGCGTCAGGCCAACCTCGGCGCTGAGGACGTCCACTTCGTACTGGCTCATTTCGCGCCAGCGGCCCATCGGCAAGTCGGAGTTGAGGAACACCGGACCGAAACGCACGCGCTTCAGGCGGCTGACCACCAGGCCCTGGGATTCCCACAGGCGACGTACTTCACGGTTGCGGCCTTCCATCACCACGCAGTGGTACCAGTGGTTGAAACCTTCGCCACCGGGCGCCTGCTGGATGTCGGTGAACTTGGCCGGGCCGTCTTCGAGCATCACGCCGGCTTTCAGGCGCTCGATCATCTCGTCGTCGACTTCGCCACGCACACGTACCGCGTACTCACGGTCCATTTCATAGGACGGGTGCATCAGGCGGTTGGCCAGCTCACCGTCGGTGGTGAACATCAGCAGGCCGGTGGTGTTGATGTCGAGGCGACCGATATTGATCCAGCGGCCTTCCCGTGGACGCGGCAGCTTGTCGAACACGGTCGGGCGGCCTTCCGGGTCGTCACGGGTGCAGATCTCGCCGTCGGGCTTGTTGTACATGATCACGCGGCGGACCGATTCGGACGCTTCTTCGCGCTTGATCACCTTGCCATCGATGGAGATGGCGTCATGCAGGTCGACGCGCAGGCCAAGGGTGGCCTCTTTGCCATTGACCTTGATCCGGCCCTGGCTGATCCAGGACTCCACGTCGCGGCGCGAGCCGACGCCGATACGGGCGAGGACTTTCTGCAGCTTTTCGCCTGCTGGGCCGATTTCCTGTTGGTCTTGCTGATCTTCACTCATCTGGGCACCTCCCGGTGTGTCGATTCAGGCTTGAGTGGCCTGAACGGTAGTAAAAACAGGTTTTGTGGCGAAGGGATCGCCAAAGGGTCGCGAATCATACGCTCATGGCGCCGGTTGCGCATCAGAGACTAGCCGATAAGTGGCGGCCTACCGGTTTTTCCGCTGGCCGGTGGTAGCCCGACATTTGGCCGCTTGACCTGTAGGAGCGAGCGGGCGGCGATCCGGCTTGCCCGCGATCGGCAACGCCAGGGTATGCCTGGCACACCGCATCAACGTTCATCGCGAGCAAGCTTCGCTCCTACAGAAGCGTGGCGTGATCAGTCTTCCCGTTCGCGTCTTTCGTTCTCGATGGCCTCGGCCAGCGCCAGGGCTTCGGCCTCTTCGTCGCTCAACTCTGGAGCCGGCGATTCCAATGCCGCCACGGCGGCCAGCAGCTTGGCGCGGGCTTCGGCGACGCCGAGCACATCGTCATCGACTTCTTGCTCCTGCTCGTCGCCTGCGTCCGCTTCGAGTTCGGCCTCGTGCTCGGCTTCAAGCTCCGCGTCGTGCTCAACTGGCAATTCGGCTTCGGCTTCGGCACGAGTTTGCGTTTCGGGGTCGATCTCGGCGCCAACCTCGGCGTCGGCAACAAAGTCGTCCCCGGACGAGTCCACCGCGCCATCGCGATGCAGATCGTCGAAGTCGGTCTTGATCCCCTCCTCCATCGAGTCCAGTTCCAGCAGCAAGGTGTGGAAACTGGTCTCTTCCTTCGGTTCTTCCGGCTCGGCACTGGCGTCGGCCAAGGCTTGCAGGCTGGCGGGCACCGGCGCGTCGTCGAAGTCGAGGACCGGCTCGGTTTCGATCTCGCGCAGCTCGGCCAGCGGCGGCAGGTCGTCGAGGTTTTTCAGGTTGAAGTGATCGAGAAACGCCTTGGTGGTGGCGAACATCGCCGGCTTGCCCGGCACGTCACGGTAGCCGACCACCCGAATCCACTCGCGCTCCAGCAGGGTCTTGACGATCTGGCTGTTGACCGCCACGCCCCGCACATCTTCGATCTCGCCACGGGTGATCGGCTGACGGTAGGCAATCAGCGCCAGGGTTTCCAGCATCGCCCGGGAGTAACGCTGGGGCCGCTCTTCCCATAGCCGGCCGACCCAGGGCGCGAATTTTTCCCGCACCTGCAGGCGATAACCGGAGGCCACTTCCTTGAGTTCGAAGGCCCGACCTTCGCAGGATTTACCCAGAATGGTCAGAGCCTTCTTGAAGACCGCAGGGTCCGGACGCTCACCTTCCTCGAAGAGCTCGAACAGGCGCTCCATGGATTGCGGTTTTCCCGAGGCCAACAGAAAGGCTTCAAGCAGCGGCGCCAGCTCGCGGGGTTCATTCAGATTCATTGTTTCAGCTCGTTATTCGGCTCGCGCCCGCACATGGATAGCCGTGAAAGGCTCATTCTGTACCAGCTCGACCAGGGATTCCTTGACCAGCTCGAGGATCGCCATGAAGGTCACCACCACCCCCAGGCGTCCTTCTTCCGCGGTGAACAGCTCGACAAAGGGCACAAAACCACCGCCCTTGAGCCGCTCCAGTACCTCGCTCATACGCTCGCGGGTGGACAGCGCCTCGCGGCTGATCTGATGGCTTTCGAACATGTCGCCCCGGCGCAGCACCTCGGCCATGGACATCAGCACCTCTTCCAGGGCGACATCCGGCAGCAGCTTGCGCGCCCGGGCTTCCGGGGCGTCGAGCTTGGGCACTATGACGTCGCGGCCGACCCGGCTCAGGCCGTCGATGCCTTCGGCGGCGGCCTTGAAGCGCTCGTACTCCTGCAGGCGGCGGATCAGTTCGGCGCGCGGGTCTTCCTCTTCCTCTTCCACCTCGGCCGAGCGCGGCAACAGCATGCGCGACTTGATCTCGGCCAGCATGGCCGCCATCACCAGGTACTCGGCGGCCAGCTCCAGGCGCACCGACTGCATCAACTCGACATAGCCCATGTACTGGCGGGTGATTTCCGCCACCGGGATGTCGAGGATGTCGATGTTCTGTTTGCGGATCAGGTACAGCAGCAGGTCGAGCGGGCCTTCGAAGGCTTCGAGAAAGACTTCCAGGGCGTCCGGCGGGATGTACAGGTCCAGCGGCATTTCCATGACCGCCTGGCCGTAGACCATCGCAAAGGGCAGCTCCTGCTGCGCTCCGGCCTGGTCGTCAACGTGTTCCACTGCGGACATTCAGGCCTCGACCATGAAGGGAGCCGGGTCGCCGCAGCCGATACGGATCACTTCCGGCTCGCCATCGGCCAGGTTGATCACGGTGGAGGCCATGATGCCGCCAAAACCGCCATCGATGATCAGGTCGACCTGATGCTCGAGCAGTTGGCGCATTTCATAAGGATCGTTCATCGGCTCGGTTTCACCGGGCATGATCAGGCTGACGCTCATCAGCGGCTCGCCGAGCTCGGCCAGCAGCGCCAGGGCGATCGGATGGCTCGGCACCCGCAGGCCAATGGTGCGTTTCTTCGGGTGCAGCAACAACCGTGGCACTTCGCGGGTGGCGTTGAGGATGAAGGTGTAAGGCCCCGGCAGGTGAGCCTTGAGCAGGCGAAAGGTGCCGGTATCGATCTTGGCGAACAGGCCCAACTGCGACAGGTCGCTGCAGATCAGCGCAAAGTTGTGTTTGTCATCCAGTTGCCGCAGGCGCCGCACGCGCTCGACCGCGCTCTTGTCGCCGATCTGGCAGCCAATGGCGTAGGACGAGTCGGTCGGGTAGATCACCACGCCACCTGAGCGGATGATTTCGACAGCCTGTTTGATCAGGCGCGGTTGCGGGTTTTCCGGATGAATCTGGAAAAATTGACTCACATTCTCTACCTGTTCAGACGGCGGCAATAATTGGGTCATGTTTGAACCGACACCAGAGCGGCGGCAGATCCTCCGGAACAGGGCGATACTCGCCTATCTCGGACCAGCCTCCAGGGCCATGAAAATCACTGCCGGCGCTCACCAGCAGACCGAACTCCCGAGCAAGGATGGCCAGGCTGCCCACCTGCTCGGCGGGTTGATGGCCGTTGACCACCTCGATCGCGTGGCCACCTGCTTGAATATAGTCGGCAATCAGGCGGCGACGTTTGCTGCGGGTGAAATCGTAATGCCAGGGATGGGCCAGGCTGACCCAGGCCCCCGCCGCGCGTAGCGTCTCGACGGTTTCCTCGAGGGTCGGCCAGTGCTGCTTGACGTCGCCCAGCTTGCCGGCCCCCAGCCACTTGCGAAAGGCTTCGGCGCGGTCCTTCACGAAACCGGCGCGCACCAGGTAATCGGCGAAGTGCGGCCGGGCCGGCGCATTGCCGCTGTCACCCAGTTCCTGCTGGATCGCCCGAGCCCCTTCGAGGGCACCCGGCATGCCTTTGAGCGCGAGCTTGCGACTTATTTCTTCGGAACGCAGCCAGCGACCGTCGTGCAATTTGCCGATGGCTTCGACCAATGACGGCGCATTGACGTCGAAACCGTAGCCCAGCACATGAATGGTCGCCCCACCCCAGGTGCAGGACAATTCGACGCCATTGACCAGTTGCATGCCCAGTTCCCGGGCCGCGAGGCGAGCCTCGTCGAGGCCTTCCAGGGTGTCATGATCGGTCAGGGCCAGGACTCGCACGCCTTTCTCGAACGCACGCGCAACCAGAGCCGCGGGCGCCAGGGCGCCATCGGAGGCCGTGCTGTGGCAGTGCAAATCAACATTCACGGGACTGTTCAACCTCAAGTCAGCTGGCGCTTTCGCTGCCATGGATGTTTGTTATTATGCCGCCACATCCTGCTTCTGGCTGCCACTGTGAAACAATTCATCGACTTCATCCCGCTGTTCCTGTTTTTCATCGTCTACAAAATTGATCCCCGAGTCGTCGACATTGCCGGTCAACAACTGACCGTAGGCGGTATCTACAGCGCCACGGCGGTGTTGATCATCAGTTCCCTGGTGGTATACGGCGCGCTGTTCATCTCCCAGCGCAAACTGGAGAAAAGCCAGTGGCTGACCCTGGTCGCCTGCCTGGTGTTCGGCAGCCTGACCCTGGCCTTCCACAGCGAAACCTTCCTCAAATGGAAGGCGCCGGTGGTCAACTGGCTGTTCGCCCTGGCCTTTATCGGCAGCCACTTCATCGGCGACCGCCTGCTGATCAAGCGCATCATGGGCCACGCGCTGACCCTGCCGGAGCCGGTCTGGACCCGCCTGAACATCGCCTGGATCGCCTTCTTCCTGTTCTGCGGCGCCGCCAACCTGTTCGTCGCCTTCACCTTCCAGAGCATCTGGGTCGACTTCAAGGTCTTCGGCAGCCTGGGCATGACCGTGCTGTTCCTGGTCGGCCAGGGCATCTACCTGTCGCGCCATCTTCACGACACCGAACCCACCACTTCGAAAACCGAGGACTGACATGCTTTACGCAATCATTGCTACAGACGTCGCCAACTCCCTGGAAAACCGCCTGGCCGCGCGCCCGGCGCATCTGGAGCGGTTGCAGCAGCTCAAGGCCGAAGGTCGCGTGGTACTGGCCGGGCCACACCCTGCCGTCGACAGCAATGATCCCGGTGCCGCGGGCTTCACCGGCAGCCTGATCATCGCCGAATTCGACTCGCTGAGCGCCGCCCAGGCCTGGGCCGACGCCGATCCTTACGTCGCCGCCGGTGTCTATGCCAGCGTCGTGGTCAAGCCGTTCAAGCAAGTCCTGCCGTAAATCCTCTCCCGCGCGGTGAACCTTATGGGTTCATCGCGCTCTCAATCGCTCATTATTCTCGTTTGACTGCCGACAACTTGCCCAACACTCGATTGGAATCAGGAGTTCCGATGCGCCAAGCTCCGTTGTGCCTGTTGTTGGTCATGTTAACGATCGGGGCGAGCGCCTCTGCCGAAGAAACCGCGGACCCGGGACATTCCACGCCTTTGTCCCTGAGTGCCGGCAACCAGATCAGCGAATTGCAGCAACGCCTGAAAGATAGCGAGCACCAGCGCGAAGAGCTGACCCGGCAATTGCAGAGCGCCGACAGCGAGCGCGAAAGCGCCCAGCTAAGCCGCCTGCGCCAGGAGAACCAGCGCCTCAAGCTGCAACTGCGCGAGGCCCAGGCCAGTTCCGCGCCGCGCCTGCTGACCGATCAGCAGCAATGGTTCGTCACCGGCGCCGGGGTAGCGCTATTGGCCCTGCTCTGCGGTATCTTCGCCAGTGGTGGACATAGGAAGCGTCGACAATGGCTAAATTGAGTGATTCATGAGCGAGCTGTTACTGATTGACGATGACCAGGAGCTCTGCGAACTCCTGACCAGTTGGCTGGGCCAGGAAGGTTTTCAGGTACGGGCCTGCCACGATGGCCTGAGCGCCCGGCGCGCCCTGGCCGACCACGCTCCGGCGGCGGTGGTGCTGGACGTGATGCTGCCCGACGGCAGCGGCCTGGAACTGCTCAAGCAGTTGCGCAACGACCACCCGGACTTGCCGGTGCTGATGCTTTCGGCCCGCGGCGAGCCCCTGGACCGCATCCTCGGCCTGGAACTGGGCGCCGACGACTACCTGGCCAAGCCCTGCGATCCGCGTGAACTGACCGCCCGCCTGCGCGCCGTGCTGCGCCGCAGCCACCCGACCGCGGTGTCCAGCCAGATGGAGCTGGGCGACCTGTGTTTCAGCCCGGTACGCGGCGTGGTCAGCATCGACGAACAGGACATCACCCTCACCGTTTCCGAAAGCCGCCTGCTGGAAGCCTTGCTCAAGCAACCGGGCGAACCGCTGGACAAGCAGGAGCTGGCGCAGATCGCCCTGGGCCGCAAGCTGACCCTGTACGACCGCAGCCTGGACATGCACGTCAGCAACCTGCGCAAGAAGATCGGCCCGCACCCCGATGGCCGCCCGCGCATCGTCGCCCTGCGCAGCCGTGGCTACTACTACAGCCTCTGAACAGATTCCTGATCCTTGTAGCCGCTGCCGCAGGCTGCGATAGGGCCGCAGGCCCTCCTGCATTCGCAAGATCCCTGCGACCGTATCGGTCGTTCGCAGCCTCGCAGGCTCGGCAGCGGCTACAGGGGTTATGTCAGTTTCGCCAAAAACGTCTTTACCCAAGCTTTACCCTTCGCTGACCGCCGCTGACCTTGATCTCCGTAATCTGCACACATCCGGAACTGACCGGGAATGAGACAAGGAGATACACCATGCGCAAGACCCTGATCGCTCTGATGTTCGCCGCCGCCCTGCCGACCGTGGCCATGGCCATGCCGGAAGGCGCAGGTCCCATGGGTCCGATGGATGGCCCGCGCCACAGCGAACACATGCGCGGCAAAGGCCCCTACAGTCAGCTGGACCTGAGCCACGAACAGCGCCAGCAGATTCGCAAGCTGATGGGTGAGCAGATGCACGAGCGCAAAGAGCTGGTGCAGAAGTACCTGGAAAAACTGTCGCCGGCCGACCAGAAGGCCATGAAGGACGAGATCGCCGCCAAGCGCCAGAAAACCGAAGCGGATATCCGCGCCCTGCTCAAGCCGGAACAACAGAAAGAGTTTGACGCCATCCAGAAGAAACACGCTGAGCGCCGCGCCGAATGGGCCGAATTCAAGGCCTGGAAAGCGCAACAGCCGCAAAAAGCGCAATAATGCTCTAGCGCTTATCCCATAGCCCAGTGGCACCCCACTGGGCTTTCCTTGTTTGAGGACTTCCCGTGCGTTCATTGTTCTGGCGCATCCTCGCCAGCTTCTGGCTGGCCATCACCCTGGTTGCAGGGCTGTCGATTCTGCTTGGCCATATGCTGAACCAGGATGCCTGGATCCTCAGTCGCCATCCGGGCCTCAATACCCTGGCCGAGGAGTGGACGCGCACCTACGAAGAACAGGGCGAAGACGCCGCCCAGGAGATCCTCGAGCAGCGCAAGCACCAGTACCACGTCAACGTACAGGTGCTGAACGAAGCTGGCGACCCGGTGGTCCGCGGCACCTTCCCGCGCCGCGCGGCGGCCCTCGAGGCCCGGCAGAACAACGATGACCGGCGCCTGCCCTGGCGGCGCCTGACCGCCGAATACACCAGCCCGAAAACCGGCGACACCTACCTGCTGATCTATCGCATTCCCCACCCGGAACTGGACGCCTGGCACCGCGACAGCCTGCTGTGGCCGCTGAGCGCCCTGACCATCGCGCTGGTGGTGTTGACCCTGTTCAGCCTGCTGGTGACCCTGTCCATCACCCGCCCCCTCAGCCGTTTGCGCGGTGCGGTGCATGACCTGGGGCAAACCACTTACCAGCAGAACAGCCTGGCTCGCCTGGCCGCCCGCCGCGACGAATTCGGCGTGCTGGCCAAGGACTTCAACCGCATGGGTTCGCGCCTGCAAAGCCTGATCGGCAGCCAGCGCCAGCTGCTGCGCGATGTCTCCCATGAGCTGCGCTCGCCGCTGGCGCGCCTGCGCATCGCCCTGGCGCTGGCCGAACGCGCCACGGCCGAGGAACGCGAGCGCCTGTGGCCGCGCCTGACCCGCGAGTGCGATCGCCTGGAAGCACTGATCAGCGAAATCCTGGTGCTGGCCCGGGTCGATGCCGACAACGCCAGCGCCGAAGAGGTGGACCTCAATGCCCTGCTCGACAACCTGCTGAAAGATGCCCAACTGGCCTGTCCGGAACAGCCGGTGAAGATCCAGGCCGAATCACCGCTCAGCCTCAAGGGCTGGCCGACCATGATCGAACGGGCGCTGGACAATCTGCTGCGCAATGCCCAGCGCTTCAACCCGGCCGGACAGCCGATCGAAGTGCGGGCATTGCGTCAGGGAGACCGAATTGTGCTCAGCGTGCGCGATCACGGCCCCGGGGTGGAAGCCGAACATTTGCGTCAGTTGGGCGAACCCTTCTACCGCGCCCCGGGCCAGACCGCGCCGGGTCACGGACTGGGCCTGGCCATCGCCCGGCGCGCCGCGGAACGCCACGGCGGCAGCCTGACCCTGGACAATCATCCCCAGGGCGGCTTTATCGCCAGCCTGGAGTTGCCGTTGGTGCCTGACGTTACTGCCCAGGCCTGAGAAGCTTCGCGGGCAAGTCGGATCGCCGCCCGCTCGCTCCTGCAGACTCGCGTCGTTCACCTATCTGGCGAACGGCACTAACTTGTAGGAGCGAGGCTTGCCCGCGATTAGCTATCCGCGACACTGCAACTCTACGATCAGGCCTTGCCTGACCAGGCACTGACGAACTCCGCCGTATCCACCTTGGGCGCGACCCGTGGCTCGTTCAGCGGCGTGCCCAGGTACAGGAAGGCGATGATTTCTTCACCGTCGCCCAGGCCGAGCCCCTTGGCCACATGGGGCGAATAGGACAGCTCGCCGGTACGCCACACCGCACCGATCCCCTGGGCGTAGGCCGCCAGCAGGATGCCGTGGGCAGCACAGCCGGCCGCCAGCCGCTGCTCCGATTTCGGCACCTTGACGTGCTCCTGCAAGCGGGCCACTACAACCACCACCAACGGCGCGCGCAGCGGCATGGCACGGGCCTTGTCCAGGGCCGCCTGGGTCACTTCGCCACCCTGCAATTGCACCGCTTCCACCAGCAGCTCGCCCAACTGTTCACGGGCCGCGCCTTCCACCGTCAGAAAGCGCCAAGGCCGCAACTGGCCGTGATCCGGGGCGCGCAATGCCGCCGCGAACAGCGCTTCGCGTTGCGCCGCCGTCGGCGCCGGGTCCACCAGACGCGGTACGGAAACACGGTTGAGCAATGCGTCGAGAGCCTCCATCGGCCACCTCCTGAAAAAAATGTCCGGCCATTCTACCGATAAGTGCCTTCCGGGTGCCGGTTTACATGCTCCGCACCGCAGGTAGAATGGCGCCCTCCTTATCAGCCCCGAGCGGACCTCATGGCGTTGCCGACCCTACGGATCATTGGTTTCATCATCGGCATTTTCCTGATCACCCTGGCCATCGCCATGGTCATTCCGATGGCGACGCTGGTGCTGTTCGAGCGCACCGGCGACCTGCCGTCGTTCCTCTGGGCCAGCATGATCACCTTCATCGCCGGCCTGGCCCTGGTGATACCCGGGCGCCCGGAGCATGTGCACCTGCGTCCGCGGGACATGTACCTGCTGACGGTGTCCAGCTGGCTGGTGGTGTGCATCTTCGCCGCCCTGCCGTTTTTGCTGACCCAGCACATCAGCTACACCGACTCGTTCTTTGAAAGCATGTCCGGCATCACCGCCACCGGCGCCACCGTGCTCAGCGGCCTGGACACCATGTCGCCGGGCATCCTGATGTGGCGTTCCCTGCTGCACTGGCTCGGCGGCATCGGCTTCATCGGCATGGCGGTGGCGATCCTGCCGCTGCTGCGCATCGGTGGCATGCGCCTGTTCCAGACCGAATCCTCGGACCGCTCGGAAAAGGTCATGCCGCGTTCGCACATGGTGGCGCGGCTGATCGTGGCGGCCTATGTCGGCATCACCATTCTCGGCAGCCTGGCCTTCTGGTGGGCCGGGATGAGCCTGTTCGACGCGATCAACCACGCGATGTCGGCGATTTCCACCGGTGGCTTCTCCACCTCCGACAGCTCGCTGGCGCACTGGCCGCAACCGGCGGTGCACTGGGTGGCGGTGGTGGTCATGATCCTCGGCAGCCTGCCGTTCACCCTGTACGTCGCCACCCTGCGCGGCAACCGCCGGGCGCTGATCAAGGACCAGCAGGTCCAGGGCTTGCTCGGCATGCTGCTGGTGACCTGGCTGGTGCTCGGCACCTGGTACTGGTGGACCACCCAGCTGCATTGGCTGGAAGCCCTGCGTCACGTCGCGCTGAACGTCACCTCGGTGGTCACCACCACCGGTTTCGCCCTGGGCGACTACAGCCTGTGGGGCAACTTCTCGCTGATGCTGTTCTTTTACCTGGGCTTCGTCGGCGGCTGTTCCGGCTCGACCGCCGGCGGGATCAAGATTTTCCGCTTCCAGGTCGCCTACATCCTGCTCAAGGCCAACTTGAACCAGCTGATCCACCCGCGCGCGGTAATCAAGCAGAAATACAACGGTCACCGCCTCGACGAGGAAATCGTCCGTTCGATCCTGACCTTCTCGTTCTTCTTCGCCATCACCATCTGCGTGATCGCCCTGGCGCTGTCGCTGCTGGGTGTGGACTGGATGACCGCCCTGACCGGTGCGGCCAGTACGGTGTCGGGGGTGGGCCCGGGCCTGGGCGAAACCATCGGCCCAGCCGGCAACTTCGCCACCCTGCCGGACGCCGCCAAGTGGATTCTGTCCCTGGGCATGCTGCTCGGCCGGCTGGAGATCATCACCGTATTCGTGTTGTGTATTCCGGCATTCTGGCGTCACTGATGGAGACCGAGGACTCCTGCAGCCGCGCCCGGTATTCGCCGGGCGTGGCATCGAACCAGCGGCGGAAAGCGCGGAAAAAGTTACTCGGGTCGGCAAACCCCAACAGATAGGCAATTTCCAGCAGGGTCATGCTCGGCTGCGCCAGGTACTGCTCGGCCAGCTCACGGCGGGTGTCGTCGAGCAGGGTCTGGAAACTGGTGCCCTCCTCCTGCAACCGCCGTTGCAGGGTGCGCTGGGACAGGTGCAGGGTCTGGGCCACGGCTTCGCGTTTCGGCTCGCCCTGGGGCAACAACCGGCACAGCGCCTGGCGCGCCTTGTGCGTCACCCGGCTTTCGGAGAACCGCGCCAGGTATTCACCGGCAAAACGGTCATGCAGCAACGCCATGGCCTCATTGGCGGTCGGCAATGGCGCTTCCAGATCGGCACGCTCGAAAATCAACGCATCGTAAGGCGCGTTGAACACCAGCGGCGCATGAAACGCCCGCTTGTAGGGCTCCAGATCGACCGGCACAGCCCCCTGCATCAGCACCTGGCGCGGCTGCAGCGTACGCCCGGTCAACCAGCCACACAGCGCCAGCGCACAGGCCAGCGAGGCTTCGGCACTTTGCCGGGTCGGCGGCAGATGATCGCCGTGCACCGTCAGAATCAGCGCATAACCTTCAGGTAAAAGCCGGAAACTCAGATCAGCGCTTTCCGCGATGATCCGCTGGTAGCGCACCAGGCGCTGGAACCCCTCGGCCAGGGTACGACTGGACATCAGGGCATATCCGGCCACGTTGAAGGAGGCCGGGCGCACCACCTTGCCCATGTTCAGGCCGATCGCCGGGTTGCCGGACTGTTCCACCGCACGCTGCCATAGACGCGTCATCGAGTCCTGCGGGAAACGCGCGTCCGGATCGTCCAGCGCGGCATAGTCGAGCCCGATCTGCTTGAACAATGCACGGCAATCCAGGCCGTCCATCTCCAGAGCTTTGACAATTCCCATCGCCCAGCTTGCAGAAGTCGTTCGTTCGCTCATGGTGGGTTCTTTTACATGATGAGCCGCATGCCACGGCCGATTTCTCAAGGATACTAAAGTGGCGCCTATTGTCACTGGCCCCAGCCATTGATGACTCTAGACTCAAATAAGCTCCCCGCAGAGCGTCCCGCTGACAGAACAACAACCACAGAGATCGCAGTCGTGGATAACATCAAGCAATTCAACAGCTTCGCCGAGTTCTATCCCTATTACCTGAGCGAACACAGCAACAGCACCTGCCGCCGCCTGCACTTCGTGGGCACGACCCTGGTGATCTTCATCCTCGCCTTCGCCATCGGCAAAGGCGCCTGGCTGTTGCTGCTGGCCCTGCCGGTGGCCGGCTACAGCTTCGCCTGGGTCGGTCATTTCTTCTTCGAGAAGAACCGCCCGGCCACCTTCCAGCATCCGCTCTACAGCCTTCTGGGCGATTTCGTCATGTACCGCGACATGCTGACCGGCAAGGTGCCGTTCTAGGCCTGGCCGGACAGCAAGCCGTCCCGCGCAGCCAGTGCAGGATTGGATCCAAGGCATAGACTCCAATCATTGCGCAAAAAACAACAAGAGGATTGCCGATGAACGCTCACGCCCGTTTCACCCACATGAAGGATGGCACCCAGGAAGACTGGGCGATCATCGCCGCGGATTTCAGCGCCTATGCCAAGCAGTTGCCGGCGCGCATCGTGGCGCATCTGAAGCTGCTCGAGGGCGATTTTGGCGGCTTCCCGGTGGACCGCCTGACCCACTCGCTGCAAACCGCCAGCCGGGCCTGGCATGACGGCCGCGATGAGGAATACGTGGTCTGCGCCCTGCTTCACGACATCGGCGACACCCTGGGCTCCTACAATCACCCGGACATCGCCGCGGCGATCCTCAAGCCCTTCGTCAGCCCCGAGAACCTGTGGATGGTGGAGAAGCACGGGATTTTCCAGGGCTACTACTTCTTCCATCACCTGGGCATGGACCGGCACCTGCGCGAGCAATTCAAGGACCACCCGCTGTATCTGCGGACCGCCGAATTCTGTGCCAAGTACGACGCCGCGGCATTCGATCCAGAGTACGACAGTCTGCCCCTGAGCTTTTTCGAACCCATGCTCGAACGCCTGTTCGCCCAGCCGAAAAACTCGATCTACAAGGCAGCCATGCAGGAACACGCGCCGGCCTGAGGCCTGCTGCGCAGGCCATCGCGGGCAAGCCTCGCTCCTACGGTTAGAGTAGGAGCGAGGCTTGCCCGCGATAACCTCAGATCAGGCGACCGAACCCTCAAGCCAGCTCCGCCACCTTGGCCAGTTCGGCCTTGCGCTGCGCCTCCCGCGCCTGGGCATCGGCCAGGCGATACAGCTCGATGCTGCCGTCCCAGTGCTCGATCAGGGCGGTGCACGACTCGACCCAATCCCCGCAGTTGAGGTAGTCCACCTCGCCGACCTTGCGGATCTCGGCATGGTGAATGTGCCCGCACACCACGCCGTGCAGCTCGCGCTTCACGCATTCGTGAGCGATGGCTTCCTCGAAGTCGCTGATGAAGCTGACCGCGGTCTTGACCTTGTGCTTTAAGTAGGCCGACAACGACCAGTAACCGTAGCCGTAGCGCGCCCGCCAGTGATTCAGCCAGCGATTGAGGGTCAGGGTGAACTCGTAGGCCGAGTCGCCGAGAAAGGCCAGCCAGCGGTGGTAGCGGGTGATGACATCGAACTGGTCGCCATGGATCACCAGCAGGTGCCGGCCGTCGGCGGTGACGTGCACCGCCTCGTCCACCAACTGGATATTGCCCAGGATCAGCTTCGAATAGCGGCGCAGGAATTCGTCGTGGTTGCCGGTGACATAGATCACCTCGGTGCCGCGCTTGCTCATGGTCAGCAGGCGGCGGATCACATTGGTGTGTGCCTGGGGCCAGTACATGCCGCCGCGCAGTTTCCAGCCGTCGATGATGTCGCCGACCAGATAGATCCGGTCGGCGTGATAGCCCTTGAGGAACTGCGACAGATGCTCCGCCTGACAGTCCCGGGTGCCCAGATGCACATCGGAAATCCACAAGGTGCGCACGCGTTGTTTACGGCTGGGTCTGGCGAGTTCGGCACTGGTCATGGGCACACTCCTGCATTTTCTGCGAGCTTGCACCCGGGCGATTAATCGCCTGTGACAGAAATACGGCAGTCCGATGACAGCGCTTGCCCCCAGGCCGCCGGTGTAGACTGCCGTTCTGCCAAGGAGACTGCGATGAGACCGATCCTCACGCTACGCCAATACAGCCACGACCTGATCGTCCACAGCCACGAACACGCGCAACTGGTGTTCGGCCTGTCGGGCCAGCTCGACTTCGAGGTCGACGGCCAGGGCAGCCAGGTGGTCCAGCAGAGCTTCGTGGTGGTGCCCTCCGGCGCCCACCATGCCTGCGGCAGCCCCAACGGCAGTCGCTGCCTGGTGCTCGACGTACCTGACGAACATTGGCTGGTGCAGTCGCTGGGCGATCATGCCGATGCCAGTCGCCGCCTGCTCGACAACGCCGGGCGCCTGCCCCTGGATACGGCGCAGAGCCAACTGGTCAACTGGCTGGCCGGCAGCCCGGTCAACGACCCGCTGATTGCCCAGCAAGGCGCCGTGCTGTTGCTGGCCAGCCTCAACCAGGCCAGCCCCGCCAGCGTCGGCGGCCGACGCCTGCCCTATGCCGCCCTGAATGCCCATATCGACCAACACGCCGCCCATCCGCTACAGGTGGCCGACCTGGCGCGGATCGCCGGGCTGTCCAGCGCTCGCCTGCATGCACGGTTTGTCGCCGAATGCGGGCAGACGCCGATGGACTACATCCGTAGCCGGCGCCTGCACATGGCCGCCGGCCTGTTGCGCGACTCGGCACTGCCCATCGGTGAAATCGCCAGTCGCGTCGGCTACAGCTCCCAGAGTGCTTTCGCCGCGGCGGTGCTGCGCGAGTTTGGCGTCTCCCCCGGCAAGCTGCGACGCACCACAGGCCACCGCTAGGCTGTCGACAAAAAACGCGAGGATCGCGACAGACCGGATCCCGCCAGGCTTTTAGACTGGCACCGCTCCGCTCAACCGTCTTGAAGGATTGAAATGACTCCGCGTACTGCCCTTGGCGCCCTGCATATCGGCGCATTGATGTTCGGCCTCACCGGTGTATTCGGCAAACTCGCCGCCGCTTCGCCGGCCATCATCGTCTTCGGGCGCGCGGCGTTCGCGGTGCTCGCCCTGGCGTTCTTCGCCCGCTGCGCCAGCAGCATCCGCTGGCAACGGCTACAGGCTACGGACTGGTGGCGCCTGCTGCTCAGCGGCCTGCTGCTGGCCGGGCACTGGGTGAGTTTCTTCATCGCGGTGAAAGTCGCAGGCGTGGCCATCGCCACCCTGGGTTTCGCCAGCTTCCCGGCCTTCACTGTGATCCTCGAGGGGCTGATTTTCCGCGAGCGCATCCGCCTCAACGAAATCGTTTTGGTGGCACTGGTCAGCGTCGGCCTGGTGCTGGTCACGCCGGACTTCGACCTCGCCAGCCAAGCCACCAGCGGGCTGCTCTGGGCCGTGGGGTCGGGCCTGCTGTTCGCCCTGCTGTCGCTGAACAACCGCGCCAGTTCGGCGCGCATCCCGGCGGTGCAGGCAGCGCTGTGCCAGAACGTGGTGGTTGCCTTGTGCCTGCTGCCGGTGGCGGCGCCGGGCCTGAGCGAGGTGCGCGCCATCGACTGGTTATGGATCAGCCTGCTCGGCATCTTCTGCACCGGCCTGGCCCACAGCCTGTTCGTCGCCAGCCTCGCGGTGATCAAGGCGCGCACCGCGGCGGTGGTGTTTGCCCTGGAGCCGGTCTACGGGATTACCGTGGCCTGGCTGCTGTTCAACGAAACGCCGACGCTGCGCATGCTGATCGGCGGCGTCTTGATCATCTTCGCCATCGTGGTCTCCAGCAGCCTGTCCGGCTCAAGCAAAAAAACCGTAGCAGCAGAAGCAGCGTCTCACTGAGTGCGGTCGTTGTGACCGAGGTCGCGCTGCGGGTCGATCTGGTCGCGCACCCGCTGCTTGAGCACCTTGGCTTCGGGGAAACCGCCATCGGCCTTGCGCTCCCAGATCTGTACGCCGTCGCAGGTAATGCGGAACGTGCCGCCGGTGGCCGGTTCCAGGGACACCTTGCCCAGGTCGTCGCTGAAGGTGCTCAGCAGTTCCTGGGCCAGCCAGGCGGCGCGCAGCAGCCACTGGCACTGGGTGCAATAGGTGATGACCACTTCCGGTTTACGTTCTGTCATGGTGCTGCCGACTCCTGGGCTCAAGGGCGTCGTTATAATAGCCGCCTTTATCGCTCGCCCCGAGATCCATGATGCGTCGTTTGCTGTCCTGCCTGCTCCTGTGTTTGCTCCCCGTGTTCCTGCACGCCGCCGAGGCGCCACGGCCGAAGATCGGCCTGGTGTTGTCCGGTGGCGCGGCCCGTGGCCTGGCACATATCGGCGTGCTCAAGGCCCTGGAAGAGCAAGGCGTGAAGATCGATGCGATTGCCGGTACCAGCATGGGCGCGGTGATCGGCGGGCTGTATGCCTCGGGCTACAAGATCGACGAGCTGGAAAAACTGGCCCTGGGCATCGACTGGCAACAGGCGCTGTCCGACGCGCCGCCTCGGGAAGACATACCCTTTCGGCGCAAGCAGGACGACCGCGACTTCCTGGTGAAACAGAAACTCAGCTTCCGTGACGACGGCAGCCTCGGCCTGCCGCTGGGGGTGATCCAGGGCCAGAACCTGGCGCTGCTGCTGGAAAGCATGCTGGCCCACGCCAGCGACACCCGGGACTTCGACAAATTGCCGATCCCCTTCCGCGCGGTCGCCACGGACATCGCCAGTGGCGAGAAAGTGGTATTTCGCAAGGGCCACCTGCCCCGGGTGATTCGCGCCAGCATGTCGATCCCGGCGGTGTTCGCCCCGGTGGAGATGGATGGCCGGCTGCTGGTGGACGGTGGCATGACCGACAACATTCCGCTGGATGTGGCCCGTGATATGGGCGTGGACATCGCTATTGTGGTCGACATCGGCACCCCGCTGCGCTCGCGCCAGCAACTGGCGACCGTGGTCGATGTGCTGAACCAGTCGATCACCTTGATGACCCGGCGCAACTCCGAGGAACAACTGGCGTCCCTGCACAAGAGCGACGTGCTGATCCAGCCTCCCCTGGCCAGTTTCGGGGTCACCGACTTCGGCCGCGCCCAGGAAATGATCGACGCCGGCTACCGCGCCACCCGCATCCTCGACGCACGCCTGGCGCCGCTGCGCCGGGCCGAACCTATGGATGCCGAACTCAGCGCCGCGCGCACGCCCAGCCAGCGCACCCCGATCATCACCGCAATCCGGGTGGAAAACGACTCGAAGGTCAGCGACGACGTGATCCGCTACTACATCCGCCAGCATATCGGCGAGCCTCTGGACCTGGGCCGGCTGCAGACCGACATGGGCACGCTGTACGGCCTGGACTACTTCGAGCAGGTGCAATACCGCGTGGTCCACAAAGGCAATGACCACACCCTGGTGATCAACGCCCGGGGCAAACGCAGCGGCACCGACTACCTGCGCCTGGGGCTGAACCTGTCCGACGACATGCGCGGCGACAGCGCCTTCAACCTGGGCGCCAGCTACCGGGTCAACGGCATCAACAGCCTCGGCGCCGAATGGCTGACCCGGGTGCAGATCGGCGATCAGCAGGAGCTCTACAGCGAGTTCTATCAGCCATTGGATGTCGGCTCGCGCTACTTCATCGCGCCTTACATCGGCATCGAATCGCAGAATATCGAAGCCGTGCTGGATAACGACCCGATCGCCGAATACCGCCTGGAGCGCTACGGTTTCGGCCTCAATATCGGGCGCCAGATCGGCAACAGCGGCGAGATCCGCTTCGGCGTCGGCGAGGCCTGGGGCAAGGCCGATGTGCGCGTCGGCGACCAGGACCTGCCCAGCGAAAGCTTCAACGAGGGCTACTACGAACTGCGCTACTCGTTCGACTCCCTGGACAATGTCTACTTCCCGCACGCGGGCGAGGACATCGGCCTGTCGCTGCGCCAGTTCGAACCCAGCCTGGGCTCGGACAAACGCTACCGGCAGTGGGAGTTCAAGCTGGACAAGGCCCTGAGCAGCGGTCCGAACACCTTTATCCTCGGCAGTCGGTATGGCCGGACCCTGGATGAGGCCGAAGTGGTGACCTCAAGCTTCGTGCTCGGCGGCGCCCGCCAGCTGTCGGGCTTCCGCCAGGACGCCCTGTCGGGCCAGAACATCAGCCTGATGCGGGGCGTCTACTACCGGCGGCTGACACCCCGCTCCTACCTGCCCCTGGACTTCCCGCTGTATATCGGCGGCTCCCTGGAGCGAGGGCGGGCCTGGAACAACGACAACGAGTTCGACAGCGGCTATATCAACGCCGCCAGCGTCTTCCTCGGCTTCGACACGCCGCTGGGGCCACTGAATTTCAGTTATGGCATCAACGACGACAACCAGAAAGCGGTCTACCTCAACTTGGGCCAGACGTTCTGAGTCTCAGTGTCCGACTCAGCCTTGGTGGCGGAGCCCGGCTCGTCTGGCTCTTCCAGGCGCCAGACGATCGAGTCGGCATTGAAGGGCGCCGGTGTGGCAGCGGGAGACGCCGGAACGCTGGCGGGCTCGGACGGTGCGATCAGGTCCCAGTCGACATCGATCGAAGGCTCGCGATCGGCAAGCCGATCTCCTGCCACGGGCTGTACCGGAGCAACCGGGGGCGTTGATCTCAACGACTCCTGGGCTGCCACTGTCGTCACAGCAGTGGCCAGCGTTCGTGTGGGCCGGTTCTCGGGGGTCAACCGCGCTTCCGCTACGGCTGCGGACTGACGACGGCGACGCATGACCAACAGCACCAGCAAGGCCATCAACAACAAGGCGGCAAACATCAGCCAGGGATTCGAGCCTTCGGCCTCTGGCGCCTGTTCGGTTGGCGGAGGTGGACTGACGGCGGTGGGCGTCGCGGGTACAGGTGCGGAAGCCGGAACGGGATTATCAGCAGGCTTGCTCCGGACTTCGGCCAACTGACGTTGCAGCTCCACCAGCTGTTGCTGCTGGCGCGCCAGTTGTTCGTCCCGCTGCTGCAATGTGTTCTGCAGCGCTCGGGCCTGGTCCTGCAATTGCTGGTTGGCCTGCAGGGCTTGCGCCAACTGTCCGGCCACCGGATCAACCGCCTTGGCCGCCGCTGGGGGAGCCTGGGTGGCAATCGTCGGTTCAGGTTTCGCGACCTCCCTGGCCGGGGCCGGCACTATCTCGGGGCTGCCCGGGGGATCGATCAGCAGCGTGTATTCGCGCAACTGCCGGCCATTGGCCTGGTTCACCTGCAACAGGAAATCCAGGAACGGCTCGTTCACCGGCTTGCTCGACACCACCCGGATCACCCTGCGTTCACCCCGCAGGATCGGGGTAAAGCGCAAGTCCTCGAGAAACGGCAAGCGCTCGACACCGGCCTGCTTGAACTCGCCGGCCGTCGCCAGGCTGACCGCCAACTCGCCCTCCTCCAGGCCTTGCGCCTGCACCAGGGCGATCTCCGCCTCCAGCGGCTGGTTCAGCGCCGAATGCACGGTGATTTCGCCCAGGCCTACCGCCGAGGCCAGGGACGAATACAGGGTCGCCAGCAACAGCAGAAGGAGCCAGGGACGATTTCCCAGGCAAGATGACCCGACGGAGCCGCGCAGAGCGGCCAGCAGACTCTGGAACATGAGCAACCTTTTTTGAGGACCGAAAGCGACCACAGCGGCGATACGCTGGCTGCGCATGCCGCTGTGGACCTAGTATTTCTTATAGTCCGCCGGTGTCGGTAGCTCAAAAATCCGCGGCGCTAGTTATGCCTCAAGACTTTTCCAGATTGGCCAGAATATGCGCGTGAACCCGCATGCATACCCGCATATCCTCTTCATCGACACCGACGAACAATTCACTGCGCAAGGCGGTGGCGATGGTTTCGATCTGCTCGATCAAGGGCAGCGCCGGGGCGCACAGAACGATCTTCTTCGCCCGGCGATCCTCGACCACCGACTGCCGTTGCACCAGGCCCTGGGTTTCCAGGCTGTCGAGCAGCCGCGCCAGGGTCGGTCCTTCGACGCCGACACTCTGGGCAAGTTCACGCTGGGTCGGAGCTTCATCGAAACGGGCGAGGTGCAGCAGCACCAGCCAGCGGGCCTGGGACAGGCCAAGTCCGGCCAGACGGCGATCCAGTTCGGCGCGCCAGCCTCGGGACATCTGCGCCAACTGCATGCCAAAACGGTGTTGATCGGTTAACGGCATAGACAACTCATGAGTTAGTAGACTGAAAATTAAGAAAAACTAATTATTAGTCAGCTAAGCATGACAGTTGCCGAGTGGCAAGGTTTGCCATGAACTGAATCGTTACATCTTGCCGCCAGACGACTCACATCTCGAATTCCGATTCCAGCGCCGCACGCACGCAATACAGCACACCTTCCGGCACGCGACCGGCAAACAGCTCGGCCACTTCGCTCACCGAAGGCAGCTCGCCTTCGCCGTCGAGAAAGGCGTCCTGGATCTCGCCGAGCAGGTCTTCCGGCAAGTCCAGCGCCTGCTCCAGGGACAGCTGCTGCTTGCCCACGGCTTCGGCGAGCATTGTGTAAACGTTCTTTTCCGAGCACTGCAATTGCCCGGCGATCTGCAGCGGCGTCATACCGGCGCGGGCCAGGGTAATCAGCTCGTGGCGGATGTCGGCCACCACTTTCGGCACTTGGGCCTGGCCGCCCAACACTTCGAGGAACGCCTCGCCGTAGCGCTCCAGTTTGCGCGCGCCGACGCCGCTGACCCGGGCCATTTCCGCCAGGGAGCCGGGCTGGCTGCGGAGCATTTCCAGCAGGGTGGAGTCGGGGAAAATGACATAGGGCGGCACGCCATGTTCTTCCGCCAGTTTGCGCCGCAGGGCGCGCAAGGCTTCCCACTGTTCGCGCTCTTCGCCACGTACCAGTTGGCTGGCCTGGCTGGTGCTGCTCTTGGCGGCGGTCTGCGGCTTTATGTCGCGGCGCAGCTCCAGGCTCACCTCGCCCTTGAGCAGCGGCCGGCAGCTGTCGCTCAGACGCAGGCCGCCGTAGCCTTCCAGATCGATGTCGGCCAGGCCGCGGGCCACCAGTTGGCGGAACAGCGAGCGCCATTCGCCTTCGCTACGCGCCTTGCCCACGCCGAACACGGAAAGATGCTGATGGCCGAAGCTGCGGACCTTTTCCGTGTCCTTGCCCAGCAGCACGTCCACCAGGTGGCCGACGCCATAACGCTGGCCGGTACGATAGATCGCCGACAGCGCCTGGCGCGCCGGCTCGGTGGCATCCCAGGTCTGCACGCCATCGACACAGTTGTCGCAATGGCCGCATGGCTGCGGCATGTCCTCGTCGAAGTAGGCCAGCAGGGTCTGGCGCCGGCAGCGGGTTTCCTCGCACAACGCCAGCATGGCATCGAGCTTGTGCTGCTCCAGGCGCTTGTGGCGCTCGTCGCCCTCGGAGTTCTGCAGCATCTGCTTGAGCATCAGCACGTCCTGCAGGCCGTAGGCCATCCAGGCATCGGCAGGCAGGCCGTCACGCCCGGCACGCCCGGTTTCCTGGTAATAGGCCTCGAGGGACTTGGGCAGGTCCAGGTGCGCCACGAACCGCACGTTGGGCTTGTCGATACCCATGCCGAAGGCGATGGTCGCGACCATGATCAGCCCTTCCTCGTTGAGGAAACGCTTCTGGTGATAGGCGCGCAGTTCGCTGGGCAATCCAGCGTGATAGGGCAACGCCGGGAAGCCCTGCTCGCAGAGGAATGCGGCCACCTCGTCGACCTTCTTGCGCGACAGGCAGTAGACGATGCCGGCGTCGCTGCGCCGTTCGCTGAGGAACGCCAGCAGCTGCTTGCGTGGCTGCTCCTTGGGAACGATGCGATAGAAGATGTTCGGACGGTCGAAACTCGAGAGGAAACGCTCGGCATTCTGCAAGTGCAGGCGATTGACGATTTCCTCGCGGGTCCGCTTGTCCGCGGTGGCGGTCAGGGCGATGCGCGGCACCTGGGGAAACATTTCCGCCAGTTGGCCCAATTGCAGGTATTCCGGGCGGAAATCATGCCCCCACTGGGACACGCAATGCGCCTCGTCGATGGCGAACAGGGCGATGTCGAGGTTCTGCAGGAACGCCAGCATCCGCGGTTGCACCAGGCGCTCCGGCGCCAGGTACAGCATCTTCACTTCGCCCCGCCGGATGCGCGCGGCCAGGTCGCGCTGCTGCTCGGCGCTCAGGGTGGAGTTCAGCGCCGCCGCGGCGACCCCGAGTTCCTCCAGGGTCGCGACCTGATCGTCCATCAGCGCGATCAACGGCGAGACCACCACCGCCAGGCCCTCGCGCAGCAAGGCCGGAACCTGGAAGCACAACGACTTGCCGCCGCCGGTAGGCATCAGTACCAGAGCGTCGCCGCCACTGGCCACGCGCTCAATGATCGCACCTTGGCGGCCACGGAAACTGTCGTAGCCGAAGATGTCCTTGAGGACGCGCTGAGCCTGTTCGAGCATGAAAAACTCCAAAAATCGCTGAAATCCCTGTGCGCAGGCTGGCCGAAAAGACCACGGTTTTCACTGACAAATCCGTTAGCGGACTTTTCCTGGACCGTTACGACGCCTGCCGGGCATCACAAAACGCGCAAGTATACCCGAGCGCTTGCCGGCGAAGGGCGACGACAATGGACCGCTGGTAACCTTCAGGCTCTGCATGAAAAGTGGCTGCACGCTGGGCGCCTTCGGCGCTACGCAGGCCATGCTGCGCGCTAGACGCCTACGGCGTTACGCAGAAACAGGCTCGAAATGCTCATGTAGGTCCCTACAGTCGGGCGCGCCCCCCGCCGTTCCTCGCCTGTTTTTGCCTTGCCTGGCCTTCGCTCGCCGACTTTCCTGCAAAGCCTGGAAGCGCGCAAATATGCGCTGCGGCTGGCCTGAGCGCTCAAGAAGGCCTAGAATTCAGCATCGTTTATTCCCAAGGTAGTCCTTCAATGTCCTTCGCTGAGCAATTAACCCGCCTGCAAGCCTTCCTCGACGCCGATGAGCTGCATGACGAGGCGCTGGACTATGTGGCCGCCCACGGCTACCTGACTGCGCTGTCCATCTGTTCCGAAAGCGTTCCCGACCGTGAGTGGATCGACGCCCTGTTCGCCGAGGAGCCGCACTACAGCGACGCCGCCCAGCGCGAAGAGATCGAATCCACCCTGATTGCCCTCAAGGCCCACATCGCCCGCCAACTGGCCTCCGACGAAGAGTTCGAGCTGCCGTGCGACCTCGACCTCGGCGACGAGCCGGACGACTCCGACCTGCGCGGCTGGTGCATCGGCTTCATGGAAGGCGTGTTCCTGCGCGAAGCGGCCTGGTTCGAGACCGCCGAGGAAGAAGTCAGCGAGATGCTCCTGCCGATCATGGTCGGTTCCGGCCTGTTCGACGAGCAACCCGAGTTCTCCGACATCGCCAGCGATGCCAATCTGATGGACGACATGATCGTGCAGATCCCGGAAGCCCTGACCGCGCTGTACCTGCTGTGCAACGCGCCGGACGAAAAACCGGCCATTCTCAAGCCCCGCCACCACTGAGTCACTGCCTATGGCCAAGCCCATAGGCAACCGCCCCCTGATCCTGCGTTACGTTCTGCTGGCCATCGGCTGGCTGAGCGTAGTGCTGGGGGTGACCGGCATCTTCCTCCCGGTATTGCCCACTACCCCTTTCCTGCTGCTGGCCGCCGCCTGCTTTGCCCGCAGTTCGCCGCGCTTCTATCAATGGCTGGTGGACCATCCGCGGCTCGGCCCATGGATCCGCGATTACCTGGACGGCCACGGCATTCCGCTCAAAGGCAAGGTCTACGCCATCGGCCTGATGTGGCTGAGCATCGGCCTGTCCTGCTACCTGGTGCCCCTGCCCTGGGCCCGCGGCTTCATGCTGACCAGCGCGGTGCTGGTGACAATCTACATCCTGCGCCAGAAGACCCTGCACAGGCCTTGAGCCCGGCCCTTGCGCGCCTCCTTCCTCTGCTCGTGGCAACCCGACCAGCTGCCCATGCTCGCGAAAAATACCGCCTAGACTTCAGAAACCTGCATTCGAGCAGCCCGCCATGCCCGCACGTTCGCGTCGCCCCGAGTGGACACTGCTCCGGCCTCGGCTGGCCGGCTGGTCGCTGTTGCTGGTCTGTTTATGGACCGACCCGGGCAATGTGCGGGCGAACTGGGAATTCGTTTCTGTCCTGAGCACCTTCGAGCACCGCCATCAGGTCCTGGGCCCGGCCCGGGAGCGTCTCGACGCCTGGAACCAGTTATTGCAGGACGTGACCGGGCAACCGGAAGACGAACAACTGAATGCCATCAACCGCTTCTTCAACCAACAACTGAGCTTCAAGGAGGACCAGCGCACCTGGCAGCAGAGCGACTATTGGGCCACGCCGATCGAGGCCCTGCTCAAGGGCGCCGGGGATTGCGAGGACTATGCGCTGGCCAAGTATTTCAGCCTGCGCAGCCTGGGGGTTTCCAGCGACAAACTGCGCCTCACCTACGTCAAGGCCAGGCGCGGCAACCGGCCGCACATGGTCCTGGCCTATTACCCCAGCCCCGGCGCCGGACCGCTGATACTGGACAACCTCAGCAATGACATTCGTTCCGCCGCCCAGCGCCAGGACCCGAACCCGGTATACGCCTTCAATGCCGAGGGGCTGTACCTGCCCGGAGCCGCGGGCGACACGCGCAGCATCGATCCGAAAAAACTCTCGCGCTGGCAGGACGTGCTGAAAAAGATGCAGGACGAGGGCTTCACCGTGGGTAATGGCTGATCCGACAAGGAGTGCCGAATGTCGCTACTCAAGCAACTGTTTCTCGCCATCTGCCTGTTCCTGCTGGTGGCCTTCAGCGGCAGTTTTTTTGTCAGCCTGGAAAGCTCCCGCGAGCAGATGCTCAGCCAGTTGCGCTCCCACGCCCAGGATGCGGCCACCGCCCTGGGCCTGTCCCTGACCAGCCAGGTCGACGACCCGGCGATGATGGAACTGATGGTCAGCTCGATCTTCGACAGCGGCTACTACAACAGCATCCGGGTGGTGAACATCGAAGACGAAAGCCTTCTGCTGGAGCGTTCGGTGCCCGCCAACATCGAAGGCGTCCCCCAGTGGTTCGTCAGGCTGGTGAACCTGCACCCGCAAGGCGGCGACGCCCTGGTCATGCGCGGCTGGGAACAGGTGGCGCGGGTGGAGGTGCTGAGCAACCCGCAGTTCGCCCTGGCCAGGCTCTGGGACAGCAGCCTCGGCGGCCTGCTCTGGCTGCTGGTCTGCGGGCTGCTCAGCGCGGTGTTCGGCGGCTGGCTGCTGCGGCGCCAATTGCGACCGCTGGATGCCATGGTCAGGCAGGCCGAAGCCATCAGCCACCGTGAGTTCATCAGCCTGCCGACGGCGCCACGCACCCCCGAACTCAAGCGGGTGGTCCTGGCCATGAACCAGATGGTGGAAAAACTCAAGGCCCTGTTCACCGAGGAGGCTGCGCGCAGCGAGAAGCTGCGGGCCGAGTCCTATCAGGACAGCCTGACCGGCCTGGCCAACCGGCGCCTGCTGGACGAACAGCTCGGCGATCAGTTGCTGCTCAACGAGCAGAGTGGCGATGGTTACCTGCTGATGCTGCGGGTCAACGACCTCAGTGGCCTGAACCAGCGCCTGGGCGGCCAGCGCACCGACGCCCTGATCAAAAGCATCGGCGACCTGCTCAAGCGCATCGGCACCCAGGCCGACCGGCGCCACTGGCTGGCGGCGCGCAATCGCGGCGGCGAATTCAGCCTGCTCACGCCGGGCCTGGACAGCCGCGGCGCCGAGCGCCTGGCCATGGAAATCAGCGCCACCCTGGAGAACCTGCGCCTGACCGGGGCCAGCGACTGCACGCCGGTGGCGCACCTGGGCATCGTCGCCTACCGGCCGGGCGACCCGCTGAGCGGCGTATGGCTGCGTCTGGACCAGGCGCTGGCGCAGGCCCAGCAGCACCCCGAACGTCCCTGGGCGCTGCTGCAGGACTTCGCCGCCGGCCCCAGCCAGCCGCAGCATGACTGGCGCGCCTGGATCGACGACGCCCTGAGCAACGGCAAGTTGAAGTTGTATTTCCAGCCGGTGGTGCAGTGCGCCGACACCAGCGAGGTGCTGCATCACAAGGTGCTGGCGCGCTTGCTCGACCCGCAGGGCGAAGCCATCGCCGCCGGGCATTTCCTGCCCTGGATCGAGCGTCTCGGCTGGTCGGCGCGCTTCGACCTGGCCATGCTCGAACACACCCTGGATTATCTGGTCGAGCATGCCTGGCCGCTGGCCCTGAGCCTGTCCGGCAGCACCCTGCGCGACCCCGACGCCTTGCAGCGGATCCTCGACCAGCTCAAGGCCCTGCCCGACCTGGCCAGGTTACTGACACTGGAGATCGACGAACGCCAACTGCCCTCGGCCAGCGAGTTGCAGCAATTGAGCCAGCGCCTGCGGGACAGCGGCTACCGGATCGGCCTGCAACATTTCGGCGGCAACTTCAGCCAGATCGGCAACCTCGCCCACCTCGGCCTGGCCTACCTGAAAGTCGATGGCAGCTACATCCGCGACATCGACCGGCAAAGCGACAAACAGCTGTTCATCGAGGCGGTATTTCGCGCCACCCACAGCATCGACCTGCCGCTGATCGCCGAACAGGTCGAAACCCAGGGTGAACTGGACACCCTCAAGGCCTTGGGCCTGTTCGGGGTCATGGGGCGTCTGATCGGCCCACCGCAACCGATGTAGCCCCTCCCCCGCCCGACCCCGACGCCAGCCTCGGGCGAGGCTGGCGCCGGGGTCGGCAGGTCTCAGACGGTATCGACCTTCAACGAATGGTCGTTGAGCATGCCGTTGATGATGGTCGCGGTATCCGCGCCACCGGCGATCACCCCACCCGCGCCCGGCGTCACCCCGTAATGCGCCGCCAGGTTGACCCCGGCCAGGTCGATGGTCTGGCTCGGCGTGGCCCCCGCCGCCGCGCTGACATCGATGCTGGTGACCAGCGACGGGCCGCTGCCGGTGACGGTGAAGTGCAGGTAGTCATCCAGCGATGCGCTGCTGGCGTTCTCGCCTTGCAGCAGTTGCGACAGGTCGAGCTTGTCGGTGCCCGGCGTGAAGTCGGTGACCAGGTCATGCCCGCTGTTGCCCTGCTGCCACTGGAAGGTGTCGCTGCCGCTGCCACCGGTCAGGGTGTTGTTGCCCAGCCCGCCGATCAACAGGTCGTCGCCGCCACCGCCGTTGAGCACATCATTGCCCAGGCCGCCGGTGATGATGTTGGCGTTGCTGTCGCCGGTCAGGCTGTCGTTGTAGTTGGAGCCCACCAGGTTTTCGATGGCGGCCAGGATATCGGTGCCGGCACCGCCGGTGTTCTGCGCACCGAGCAGCGCGAGGTCGACCGTGACCCCGGCACTGGCATGGGCGTAGCTGGCGGTGTCGTTGCCCGTGCCACCGTCGAGCAGGTCGTTGCCCGGCCCGCTGAACAGCAGGTCGTTACCAGCGTCGCCGTGCAGGGTGTTATTGCCGCTGCCGGCGACGAGCACGTCGTTGCCGTCACCGGCATTGATCAGGTTGTCGCCGCTACCGGCCAGCAGCACATCGTCGCCAGCGGTGCCGGTCAGGGTATGGCCGCCTTGATAGCTGATGCTCACCGCCGCGCTGTCGCTGCCGCCATGGCTGTCGCTGGCGGTGTAGGTACCGTGGTAATCCGGCGTGGACTCCTGGCCGCCAGCGTAGTTGACGGTCATGGTCAGTTGGTAGTTTTCCGAACCGTTGGCGTTGCCGCCGCTGGGGTTGGTCAGGTTGGTGATGTGGATCTGGTAGGTGCCGTCCGCCCCCGCGGTGAACGAGCCACCGTCGGTAATCGCGGTGTAGGCCCCGCCATTGAAGGCGTACTCCATGCCCACCCGGCCCGCCGTCAGGTTGTGATCCAGGTTCAGGGTCTCGCCCTGCTTCAGGTTGACGCTGATCACATCCTCGTCGTTGTCATTGCCGTTGTTGATGCTGCCCAGGAAGCCGCTGATCACCACCGCGGCCGTCATCGCCGCCGTATTGGCATTGAACGAGGCCCGGGCGACGGTCAGGGTCTGGTTGGACCCTCCGGTGAAGCTGATGGTCTGCAGGCTGCCGGCGGTAAAGTCCGCCCCCGGGGACAACCAGCCGGTGTTGAAGCTGGTCGGCGCGGCCGTCAGCGGATCGCCGTTGGCGTCGCTGTCGTTGGCCAGCAGGGCATCGGCCGGCACCACGATAGTGCCCGACAGAATGTTGGTGATGATGTGGTCGTCGCCCGCCACCGGCGCCGCGTTCGGGTTGACCTTGACCACCAGGGTCGAGCTGGCCAGGTCGCCGTCGTTGTCGCTGACGGTGAAGCCGACCGTCTCGGTCAGCACCACGCTGGTGATTTTCTGCGAGGTGTAGGTGTAGTCGCCCGTGTCGAGTTTCACCACCAGCGTGCCGCCATTGTTGGTGGCGATGCTGAGGCTGTTGTCCAGGGTGTTGAAGGTGCCGTGGTTGACCCCGCCGCTGAAGCTCAGCGAGCCCTGGTTGCCATTGCCGCTGGGGTCATAGGTGTAGGTGGTGCCATCGACCACCAGGGTCTTGATGAAACCGCCGTCGGCGCCGAACGAGCCGCTTTCGCCGAGCAGCGAGCCGGTGACCGGGGTGCCCTGTACCGTACCGGCCAGCACCGAGTCGAGCTGGTTCAGGTCGGTGACCACCACGGCATTGGTGTCGATATGAGTACTGCCGTCATAGGCCAGCGGGTCGAGGTTGCTGTTGCTGACACCGCTGCCCAGGCCGATTGCGTAGTTCTTGATGCCGTTGGCGTCGAGGAAGGCTTTCCAGGCGGTTTCGTCAGCGGTGCCGATCTCCTGGCCATCGGTGGGCTTGCCGTCGGAAAAGAAATAACCGACGTTCTGCGCGCCACTGATCTGGCCACTGGTGACAAACGCCAGCTTCGCCGCGGCCACGGCCGCATCGTAGTTGGTGCCGCCGCCCGCGGTCAGCGAGGCAATGATCGACTTGGCCGTCGCCACATCGACCCAGATCGGCGTCTTGTCCGTGGCGCTGCTGCTGAAGGTGACGATCTGCACCTTCACATCGCCCATGTCGTCGTACTTGTCGAGCAAGGTGCTGATCGCCTGCTTGGCCAGCTCCAGGCGCGACAGGCCCGGTACCCCGGACGGATCGGCCATGCTGCCGGAGACGTCGATCACCAGCAGCAGGTTGGAATCGACTTCCAGCGCGGTGACCGCACGCTCGCTGGCGACCGCCTGGGGCACGTCGTCGACGATGCTGATCTGGATGGTGCTGGTGGTGGTATTGCCCACCGCGTCGGTGGCCTTGTAGGTGAAGCTTTCGCCCAGCACGTTGGGGCCGTCGTTGGCAGTCGGCGAGGTTTTCGGCGCCGAGGTCAGGGTGTAGCGGTAGGTGCCGTCGGGGTTGAGCAGGATCTGCCCGTAAGTGCCAGTGGCGCTGCCGACCAGGGTGTAGGTGATAGTGCCGCTGCCACCAGTGACCGAGCCGACCAGGGTGCCGGTGGCGGTTTCGCCGGTATTGCCCGGGTCACTGCCGATCACCGTGCCGGCCGCCAGGTCCTGGCCATCCTTGTTCAGGTCCAGGGCTTTTTCGAAGACAGTGACATCCTGGTCAGTGACCGCCCTGAGCTCGTTGCCGCAGATCTGGATGGTGATGGTGGTGGTGCTTTCATCGCCGTCCGCGTCACGCACGGTGTAGACGAACACATCCTCCGAATCGGGAGCGGTGACCGAGTTCGGATAGCTGTGATAGGTCGCGTTGCCGAAGGCGTCCAGGGTCAGCGTGCCATACAGGCCGTTGATGGTGGTGTTCAAACCGCCAATGGCCGAGGTCGAGGTATCGCTGCCGGCGCGCACGCCGACCACCGCGCCCGTGGCTGCCGGCCCATCGGCTCCCCCAACGTCGTTACCCAGCACGTTACCGCTGATGGTGGTGCCTTCGTCGGCCATCACCACGTCAGGATTCGCGGTGGGCAGGTCATCGACGATATTCACATCGATCACCCCGGAGGCACTGCTGCCGTCGCCATCGCTGGCGAACACAGTGAAATGCTCGGCGATGCTGTTGGCCCCCAGCCCCGTCGGGTGATTTTCATTGTCGAGCAAGGTGTAGCTGTAACTGACGACACCGGTGCTGGCGTCGTAACCGTTAATGGTCAGGACGTTGCCCAGGGCGGTCATTATCGATTGCGGGAAGCCCGCGGCCACTCCGCCGGTCACCACATTGATCCCGCCCACGGTCAGGGTTTGCAGGCCGTCCGGCGCGCTAACGGCGAAGAAGCCGCTCTGGGTCAAGGCCGGGGCATTGGGGCTGGTACCGTCGCTGAGGTGCTTCTCGTAGACCGTCAGCTCGCCACCCGGGACATCCAGGCAGTAGAGGGTCACGCAGTCATCGTTGTTATGGATGTCCAGCACCAGGTTGGCGGTGCTGGAGTCGCCGTCGGCGTCGGTGATGGTGTAGGCGAAGGTCTCCGTGCCGTTGCCATTGCCGTACAAGGCCTTGAAGTCGGCATCCTCGGCATTGAGGGTATAGGTGTAGGTGCCATCGGCTGCGAGAACCAGGGTGCCGTAGGTGCCAGTGAAAGTACCAGCAGTCACCGGACCAGTGGGTACCCGGTCGGCACCTTGCACGTCGTTGGTCAGTACGTTGCCACTGAGCACCAGCTGGCTTTCCGAGGCGACGCCGTTGCTGTCATTGACCGCTGTTGGCAGGTCATCCACCACGTTCACATCCAGCGAACCGCTGGCGGTGCTGCCATCGACATCGGTGGCGACCACATTGAAATGCTCGCTGAGGCTGTTGGCGCCGTTGGCGGTTGGGTGATCCTCGTTGTCCGCCAGGGTGTAGCTGTAGCTGATCACCCCGGTAGCCGCGTTGTAGCCGGTGATGGTCAGGGTATTGCCCAGGGCGGTGGTCACCGATTGCGGGAAGCCCGCGGGCACCCCGCCGGTCACCACATTAACTCCGCCCACGCTCAGGCTCTGCAGGCCGTCCGGCGCGGTCACGGTGAAGGTGCCGCTCTGGGTCAGCGCCCCCGCATCCGGACTGCTGCCGTCCGCCAGGTGCTTCTCGTAGACCGTGACTTCGCCGCCTTCGGCATTGAGGCCCTGAATCACCACCGAGTCGTCGTTGTTGTGCACCTGCAACACCAGGTTGGCGCTGCTGGTATCACCGTCGGCATCGGTCAGGGTGTAGGTAAAGGTCTCGGTGCCGCTACCGCCGCCCTGAAGGGCGAGGAACGCCGAATCACCAGGGTGCAGGGTGTAGGTATAGGTACCGTCGGCCGCCAGTACCAGGGTGCCGTAGGTACCGTTGAAGGTGCCGGCGGTGATCGGCCCGCTGGGCACCCGGTCGGCGCCCTGTACATCGTTGGTCAGCACATTGCCGCTCAGGGTCAGCTGGCTTTCCGAGGCGACACCATTGCTGTCGTCGACCGCCGTCGGCACGTCATCGACCACATTGATATCCAGCAGGCCACTGATAGTACTGCCGTCGACGTCCGTGACGGACACCGTGAAACTCTCACCCAGCGCGTTGCTACCGTTGCCGGCCGGGTGCGCGTCATTGGCGGCCAGGGTGTAGCTATAGCTGACCACGCCAGTGCCGGGGTCGTAGCCGGTGATGGTCAGGGTATTGCCCAGGCCGGTGGTGATCGATTGAGGGAAGCCCGCAGCCACTCCGCCGCTGACCAGGGAGAGACCGCCGACCGTCAGGTTTTGCAGGCCGTCGAGCGCCGAGATGCTGAAGGTGCCGCTCTGGGTCAGCGCGCCCGCATCCGGGCTGCTGCCGTCCGCCAGGTGCTTCTCGTAGACCGTGACCTCGGCGCCTTCGAGGTTGAAGCCGCGAATCACCACCGGATCGTCGTTGTTGTGCACCTGCAGCACCAGGTTGGCGGTGCTGCTGTCACCATCGGCATCGGTCAGGGTGTAGGTAAAGGTTTCAGTGCCACTGCCGCCGCCCTTGAGCGCGAGGAATGCCGGATCGCCAGTGTGCAGGGTGTAGGTATAGGTACCGTCGGCCGCCAGCACCAGGGTGCCGTAGGTGCCATTGAAGGTACCGGCGATGATCGGTCCGCTGGGCACCCGGTCGGCGCCCTGCACATCATTGGTCAGGACATTGCCAGTGAGTACCAGCTGGCTTTCCGAGGCGACACCATTGCCGTCGTTGAACGCCTGGGGCACATCGTCGGTAATGTTGATGTCCAGCGAGTTGCTCGCCGAATCGCCATTGCTGTCGCTGGCCAGCACGGTGAAATGCTCGCTCAGGTTGTTGGCGCCATCGGCGGCGGAATGGATTTCGTTGCCGACCAGGGTGTAGCTATAGCTGACCGTACCCGTGGCAGGATCGAAACCGGTGATGGTCAGGGTGTTCCCCAGGGCAGTGGTGATCGACTGGGGAAAGCCCGCGGCCACCCCGCCACTGACCACGACGATCCCGCCCACACTGAGGTTGAGCAGGCCGTCGGGCGCGGAAACACTGAAGGTGCCGTTCTGCACCAGCGCCGCCGGATTGCTCGCCGAGCCTTGGGGCAGATTGGCTTCGCTGAGGGTCAACTCGCCATTGGCGACCGACAGGCCGCCCAGGGTGACCGGGTTGTTCGGTGGGGGTGGCGGTGCGATACCGCTGTCGTCGCTTGGCGGTACCGCGGCAATCCGCTCAGGCACGAATTCGGGAATTCCGTTGAAGCCCGCGGTGGGGAAACCAATGACCGGCTCGACCCGACCCGCGACTTCTTCAAGCAGTACAAAGGTGTGCCCGCCGCCCAGGGCGCCGGCGGTGCCACCCGTGGCACCGGGGCCGGCCGCCGTGGCTTCGCCGGTTTGCGTCGGGTCGGCGCCGGCAGCAATGGCTTTCTGCAGTTGCTCGACATCGGTCAGCTGCGCCGCGCTGGGGGTCACGGCTTCCGGAGTCTGTACATGGGGCGCCTGGTGCGCCAACAGTTGCGGAGTCAATTGCAGGCTGCTGTCGCGCCCGAGGGTCAGTTCCTGGCCGTTCTGCAAATGCACGGCCACCGCGCCTTGCGCACCGGTCACCAGTTGATCCCCTGCGAACAGACGATCGCCCTCTACCAAGACGCGCCGGCTGCCATCCGCCGCGACCGCTACTACCTGCCCGATTACCTTACTGACGACGCCGATCAACTTAGCCATGAGCACTTCCTCCGCTGCCGACCGCTATCGGCATCTGGTTGCACGGAAAAGTGCTATGGCGTTATCGGGTCAGCGACGGGAAACGCCAGCCTGAAGGCTCGCTGATGTCTGCTCAGTCGAACCTGCGCACCGGCCTGTCCCTCTCGCTCGTCCCTCGCTGGCCTGCTGTTTCTGCCGAAGGCAAAACCGAATGCAGTCAAGCGCATTCCGGCTTCGGACAGCCCTCCCGCGAAAGTCGCGACACGGATTAAAACACTGCAAGTGACAAAAAAATGTCGCTCAAAAATCCGTATCGCACCCTCCTCACCGCTCCTTTCCCGCCCTATGTCGCAAATTTTGTTGAACCTTTTCAAGTCCCCAAAAAGCTCCCTAGAGCCTATAAACACGGGGCTTTCGAACTGAACAATGTGCTGGATTTCACAGAGTGCATAAGTTTTTTTCAGCATAAGGCTTATGAGAAATTCTTCTTAGCTTCCGCTCAGGATGTTCTTAGCTCTGTTGTTACAAACCTGAAACGGTTTGGCCTATAAATTTCGTCATTTTTTTGGCGACTGCAAAGCACCATACATGGACCAGGGAGATGTACCTCATGCGCGTTTTTACCCCCCTCAGTAGCGCGATTTTATTAGCCATGGCCTGTATTCATCAGGCCCAAGCCATGTCTCTGACGGAGGCGATTCAAAGCACGCTGGACAACCACCCGGAACTGCGCGCGAGCCAGAACAACCGTCTGTCGGCTGATGAGGACGTCAAGGTCGCCAAAGGGGGCTTCTATCCATCGCTGGACCTGAATGCTGCCTATGGCCGTGGCTACAGCGACAACACCACCACGCGCGCGTTGGGCAACCATCACACCGAGACGCTGACCTATACCCAGTCGGAGTTGCGCCTGCGGCAAATGCTCTTCGACGGCTTCAATACCGCCAACGAGGTCGGGCGCACCCAGTCGGTCTCCAACTCGCGGGCCTACTACACCCGCGGTACCGCCGAGAGCCTGGCCCTGCGCACCATCGAGGTGTACCTGGAAGTGCTCAAGCGCCGCGAACTGGTGACCCTGGCCAAGAACAACCTGCAGGCGCACCTGCGGGTCAACGACCAGATCAGCCTGCGCAGCGAACGCGGTGTCGGCAGCACCGCCGACCTCGACCAGTCCAAGGCCCGTCGCGCCCTGGCGGAAAACAACTACGACACCGCGCAGGTCGACCTGGCCGATGCCGAGGCCAACTTCTTCAGCGCCGTGGGCCGTATGCCCGACGAACTGGAAAGCCTGCCTTCGGTGCGCGGCGAAATCCCCGCCAGCCTGCCGGATGCCCGGCAGAGCATGCTGGAGAACAACCCCTACCTGAAATCGGCCCAGGCCGACGTGCACGCGGCCGAAAGCCAGTACGAGGTCGCCAAGTCGCCGTTCTACCCACGCTTCGATGCCGAGGCCGCGGTGGGCGCCAACGACAACGTGCAGGGCGACAAGGGCCACGACAATGAATGGCGGGTGGGCGTGGTGATGAACTACAACCTGTTCCGCGGCGGCAGCGACAAGGCCCGCCTGCAATCGGACGCGCACAAGATCAACCAGGCCATGGACATCCGCAACAACGCGCTGCGCATGCTCAACGAGAACATCACCCTGGCCTGGAACGCCATGCTCAACGCCAAGAAGCAGACCCCCACCGCTCGCGAATACGCTGAAACCACCACCCGCGTACGGGCCGCCTACCAGGACCAGTTCGGTCTCGGCCAGCGCACCCTGCTCGACCTGCTGGACAGCGAAAACGAGCTGTACAACGCCAACCGCCGCTACACCGAAGTGCGCTACACCGAGGAGTTCTCGATGTATCGCGTGCTGGCGAACATGGGCGAGCTGTTGAACAAGGAAAAAGTCGTGGTGCCAGCCGAAGCGATCGCCCAGACCGAAGTGAAGAGCGACGCCCGTCTGCCGGAGATGCGTTAAGTCCTCGGAGGACTTCAATGTGACCAGCATGGAACCCGGGAGCTCAGGCGTCGATCCGCGCCTGAGCTTTGATGACCCGTTGTTGGACGGATTGCTGATCCTCTGCAAACTGCATGACTGCACCGTCAGCCGTGCCAGCCTCAGCGCGGGGCTGCCCCTGGCCCAGCAACGCCTGAGCCTGGACCTGCTGCCCCGCGCCGCGGCCCGCGCCAGCCTGCAGGCGCGCCTGCTGCGCCGCGAGCTGTCGGCGATTTCCAAGCTCAACCTGCCGGTGCTGCTGATCCTCAAGCATGGCCGCTGCGCGGTCCTGCGCCGCTGGGGCGATGACGGCCAGGCGCTGATCCTGCCCAGCGAAGCCGAGGGCGGCGAACAGTGGGTCAGCCAGACGGAGCTGAACGACGACTACAGTGGCCAGGCGCTGTTCGCCCGGCCACGCCATGAACTGGAAGAACTGCGCAATTCCCTGGTACCGCGGGTCGAAGCCTGGTTCCGCGACACCCTGAAACTCTCGCGCTGGCTGTACAGCGACGCGATCCTCGCCAGCCTGTTGATCAACCTGCTGGGGCTGATGGTGCCGCTGTTCGTCATGCAGACCTACGACCGCGTGGTGCCCAACCAGGCCACCTCGACCCTCTGGGTGCTGGCTATTGGTCTGTTGATCGGCACCGGCTTCGAGCTGGTGCTGCGGGTGGTGCGCGCCCATCTGCTGGACAGCGCCGGCAAGCGCACCGACGTGATCCTCTCCGCCACCCTGTTCGAGCGCATCACCGGCATGGCGATGAAAGCCAAGCCGGCGACCATCGGCGGCTTCGCCCAGAGCATCCATGACTTCCAGGGCCTGCGCGAGTTTCTCACCGCCGTGACCCTGACCAGCCTGATCGACCTGCCCTTCGCCGTCCTGATGCTGCTGGTGATCGGCCTGCTCGGCGGCTGGCTGGTGGTGATTCCGCTGCTGGCGTTTCCCCTGACCATCGTCTTCGCCATGCTGATCCAGGCCCGCCTGCGCGACACCGTGCAAAAGAGCCTGAGCCTGGGCGCCGAACGCCAGGCGCTGCTGATCGAGACCCTCGGCGGCCTGGAAACCCTCAAGGCCTGCAGCGCCGAAAGCGAACGCCAGCACCGCTGGGAAAGCACCCACGGCGCCCTCACCCGCCTCGACAGCCACGCGCGCAATCTCTCGGCCCTGGCCACCAACGGCACCCTGTTCATCCAGCAGTTCTGCGGCATGGCGACCATAGTCGCCGGGGTCTACAGCATCATCGCCGGCAACCTCAGCGTCGGCGCGCTGGTGGCCACCTACATGCTCGGCAGCCGGGTCCTGGCGCCGCTGGGGCAGATCGCCGGGCTGATCACCCGCTACCAGCAGGCGCAACTGACCATGCGCAGCACCGACGCCCTGATGGCCCTGCCCCAGGAGCGCGATGCCCGCCAGCGCCCGCTGGAACGCACGCAACTGCAAGGCGCGCTGGCGCTCAATCAGGTGACCTTCCGTTATCAGGGGCAGAATGCCGCGGCCCTGAGCAACATCAGCTTCAGCATGCAGCCCGGCGAGCGCATCGGCATCATCGGCCGCAGCGGCTCCGGCAAGAGCACCCTGGGGCGCCTGGTCATGGGCTTCTATGCCCCCGAGGAAGGCCAGTTGCTGCTGGACGGCCTCGACCTGCGCCAACTGGACGTGGCCGACCTGCGCCAGCAGATCGGCTATGTCGCCCACGACCTGCCGCTGCTGGCCGGCAGCCTGCGCGACAACCTGACCCTCGGCGCCCGCTATATCAGCGATGCGCGCATGCTCGAGGTCGCCGAGCTGACCGGAGTCACCGAGCTGGCCCGCCAGCATCCCCAGGGCTTCGACCGGCCGGTGGGCGAGCGTGGCCAACTGCTGTCCGGCGGCCAGCGCCAGGCGGTGCTGCTGGCCCGAGCGCTGCTGCTGGACCCGCCGATCATGCTCCTGGACGAACCCACCAGCGCCATGGACAACAGCAGCGAAGACGCCCTGCGCCAGCGCCTGCACGCCTGGGTACAGGGCAAGACCCTGCTGCTGGTGACCCACCGCACCTCGATGCTCAGCCTGGTGGACCGGCTGGTGGTCCTGGACAACGGGCGGATCGTCGCCGACGGGCCGAAAGAAGCGGTCATCGATGCACTGCGCAAGGGCCGTGTCGGCTCTGCGGCGGTCTAGGAGTCGCCCCATGCCTGCCTCATCGCAATCACGCGGCTACTTCGCCAGCCTGCGCAAAAGCGCGGAAAGCGAGTTCATGCCCGAAACCGCCGGCGCCTCGCTGCAGGACTCGCCCCGCGGCTCGCGCATTGTCGTCTGGCTGACCACCGGGCTGCTCATCAGTGCCCTGCTCTGGGCCAAGTTCGCGGTGCTGCAGGAGGTGACCACCGGCGAAGGCAAGGCCATTCCGTCGAGCAAGGTGCAGGTGGTGCAGAACCTGGAGGGCGGCATCGTCACCGAGATCTTCGTGCGCGAAGGGCAGATGGTGAACAAGGGCGACACCCTGCTGCGCCTGGACGACACGCGCTTTTTGTCGAACAAGGGCGAAAGCGAGGCCGACCGCTATGCCTTGATGGCCCAGGTCGAACGCCTCTCCGCCGAAGCCGAGGGCCGGCCGTTCAAGCCATCCGACGAGGTGGTGGCCAAGGCGCCGCAGGTGGCGGAGGACGAACGCTCGCTGTACGAACAGCGCCAGCGTCGCCTGGCCAGCGAACAGCGGACCTTGAGCGAACAGCTGCGGCAAAAGACCCAGGAGCTGGCGGAGTTCCGCTCGAAACAGGGGCAATTCAGTTCCAGCCTGGCCCTGCTCAACCAGGAGATGAACATGTCGGCGCCGCTGGTAAGTACCGGCGCGGTGTCACCGGTGGAGATCCTGCGTCTCAAGCGCAGCGCGGTGGAGATCCGCGGCTCGCTGAATGCCACGACACTGGCCATTCCCCGGGCGGAATCGGCGATCAACGAAATCCGGAGCAAGATCGACGAGTCCGAACAAGGCTTCCGCTCCGACGCCGCCAAGGAGCTCAACGAGAAACGCACCGACCTGTCGAAAATCACCGCCTCGAGCATCGCCATCGACGACCGGGTGACCCGCACCACCGTGACCTCGCCGGTGCACGGGGTGATCAAGCAGCTCAAGGTCAACACCATCGGCGGCGTGGTCCAGCCGGGCAGCGACATGCTGGAAATCGTGCCGCTGGAGGACAACCTGCTGATCGAGGCCAAGGTACGGCCGCAGGACGTGGCCTTCCTCCATCCCGGGCAGAAAGCCATGGTCAAGTTCAGCGCCTACGACTACACCATCTACGGCGGCCTGAGCGCCAAGCTGGAACTGATCGGCGCCGACACCATCACCGACGACAAGGGCAACAGCTTCTACCTGATCCAGGTGCGGACCGACAAGAACCACCTGGGCGGCGACCTCAAGCCGCTGCTGATCATCCCCGGGATGGTCGCCACGGTGGACATCATCACCGGCGAGAAAAGCGTGCTCGACTACCTGCTCAAGCCGGTGCTCAAGGCGCGGACCGAGGCGATGCGCGAGCGTTAATTTGTAGCCGCTGCCGCAGGCTGCGACCGACCGCGAAGCGGGCGTCAATCAGGCACCTCGGTCTTTCAGATGATATGAGGCATGGGCGTTTTGGGGCCGCTGCGCGGCCCATCGCAGCCTGCGGCAGCGGCTACAGGGAGTCGTCCTGCGCCCGCAGGTGGTTACGCTGATAGGTGTCCTCCCCCATCGCCGCGATCTGCCCGTCGATCAAGGCTTCGAAAGGTTTCAGCAAGGGCTCGAACGAGGTTGGCGCCTCCAGGGTCTGCAGGGCCTGGACGATGGCTTCGATGGTCGACAAGGCCCCAGGTCCCGGCGCCTTGCGCAGCCGGTAACGGGACACCGCGCCTTCGGCCAGGGTCACTCGCGGCAACGCCGCCAGCAGCGGATTGAGGTGCAGCAACTTGCGCGCCTTACGCCAGGTGCCGTCGGGCACCACCAGCAACAAGGGCTGCTCGTCCGGCGCGCTGGAATAGGCCTGCAACGGCTGCGCGTCTTCCGCCGGGAACAGCAGGCGCGCCTGATACCCGGGGCAGTTCAACAGCTTCGGCAGATCGTCAAACACCTCCCCGACGATCAACTCGGCATTGTTCAACCCCAGCGCCGCCAGCCGCGCGGTGTTCAGCGCGTGGTTCACTTCGCTGGGATGCTGCAACAGCAGGATCCGGGTGCGACTGTCCAGCCGTGGAATCAGCGGGCACAGGCAATGGGTTTTCGGACGCAGGCAACGCGGGCATTGGGTTCTGGACACATCGGCCTCCTCAGACCTGGTTGAGCTGCGCCTTGAGCAGGTCGCGGAACGTCTGGATCAGCGGCTCACGGCTACGCCCGCGGCGCACGATCATCGAAAACGGCGCCTGATAGCCGAAGGTGGCCGGCAGCAGCACGCGCAAGTCGCCCTTGTCGGCCCAGGCCTGGGCGTAATGCTCCGGCAGGTAGCCGATATAGGCGCCGGACAGCACCAGGATCAGCTGCGCCTCCATGCTCTCCACCGTCGCCGCGCTGTGCTTGAAGCCATGGCGCGCCAGTTCGGCCTGGCTCCAGTAGCCACGGCCGACCATGCGCTGCTGGGTGATCACCTGCTCGGGAATGCGCCGTTCGTTGAACAGCGGGTGCCGGCTGCTGCAATACAGCCAGTGCTGCTCGCGGTACAGCGGCATGTACACCAGCCCGCTCATGCGCGTGGAGAACGCGCCGATGGCCAGGTCCAGGCGGTTGTCCTGCACGCCGAGCTGCAATTCGTAGGGGCTGAGCACCGACAGATGCAAGTGCACCGCCGGGTGTTCCTGGCTGTAGGCGCCGATGGCTTCGGCGAACGGCAGGGCCTTGTCGCTCACCGTCGAGTCGATCACCCCCAGGTTGAGAGTGCCGCGCAGTTCGCCCTTGAGCGCCGCGGCGTACTGCTCGAAGCCCTCCAGCTCGCCCAGCAGGCGCAGGGTTTCCTGGTGGAACAGCTCGCCCTTGCTGGTCAGGCTGAAACCGCCGCGGCCACGGTGGCACAGGACCAGCCCCAGGGCCGATTCGAGCTGGCTCATGTAGGTGCTGATGGCCGATGTGGAGAGGTTCAGTTCGTGCTGGGCATTGGCGAATCCCTGATGCCGCACCACGCTGACGAAGATGCGCAATAGTTTCAGATCAGGTAAAGCGTTGGCCATGGGAGCTCCACAAGGAAAATCGACAACGGGGATCGAGTGTCAGGGTCATCCTGCCCCATCGGCGTTCCTCCATAGAGAATCTGGCGATCTTGATTATGGCTGCCATGCCGGTGGCCGGGGTTGAACTGGAATTCGTCGAGGTTGCATGGCGGGATGTCGAAGGCGCCC
>NZ_JAQZAB010000121.1:225981-251811 GCF_028640915.1 Pseudomonas sp. B3G-3
CGTGCGTTTCTGTAGGAGCGAGGCTTGCCCGCGATTGCATCAGCCCTGACGCCACCCACCCTCGACAGCGGGAAGTCTATCCTCTAGCGCCGCCCTTAGTTTAGAAAAATCTGAACTAAGTATTTGCCCGTAGCGATTCTTCCCGCCCACTACATTTCGCAGAATCGGCCCCACTCGGTTTCGCCGGCACTCATTGCTGCGCTGAAAACCCCATAAATAAAACAACGATGAGGCCAATCCCGTGGACAAGATTCTCCACCAACCACTGGGCGGCAACGAAATGCCGCGCTTCGGCGGCATCGCCACCATGATGCGTCTTCCCCATGTACCTACTCCGGCTGGCCTGGATGCCGCCTTTGTCGGCGTCCCGCTGGACATCGGCACCTCGCTGCGCGCCGGCACCCGCTTCGGGCCCCGTGAGATCCGTGCCGAATCGGTGATGATCCGTCCGTACAACATGGCCACCGGCGCCGCGCCCTTCGACTCGCTGAACGTGGCCGACATCGGCGACGTGGCGATCAACACCTTCAACCTGCTGGACGCGGTGCGCATCATCGAAGAAGCCTACGACGGCATCCTCGAGCACAACGTGATCCCGCTGACCCTGGGCGGCGACCACACCATCACCCTGCCGATCCTGCGTGCCATCCACAAGAAACACGGCAAGGTCGGCCTGGTGCACATCGACGCCCACGCCGATGTCAACGACCACATGTTCGGCGAGAAAATCGCCCACGGCACCACCTTCCGCCGCGCCGTCGAAGAAGGCCTGCTGGACTGCGACCGCGTGGTACAGATCGGCCTGCGCGCCCAGGGCTACACCGCCGAAGACTTCAACTGGAGCCGCAAGCAGGGTTTCCGCGTGGTGCAGGCCGAAGAGTGCTGGCACAAGTCGCTGGACCCGCTGATGGCCGAAGTGCGGGCAAAAGTCGGTGACGGCCCGGTGTACCTGAGCTTCGACATCGACGGCATCGACCCGGCCTGGGCGCCTGGCACCGGCACCCCGGAAATCGGCGGCCTGACCACCATCCAGGCGATCGAGATTGTCCGTGGCTGCCAGGGCCTCGACCTGGTCGGCTGCGACCTGGTAGAAGTCTCGCCGCCGTACGACACCACCGGCAACACCTCGCTGCTGGGCGCCAACCTGCTGTATGAAATGCTCTGCGTACTGCCGGGCGTGGCGCGTCGCTGAGGCCCGGCCATGAACGAGCGCGAGCAGGTTCTCAAAGCCGCCGCCGAGCTGGTGGCGGCCTTCGCCCGTAACGATCGCGAAGCCTACTTCGGTGCGTTCAGCGTTGACGCCAGCTTCGTCTTCTACAGCCTCGCCCAGCCCCTGCTGTCCCGCGACGCCTACCAGGCGCTGTGGGACAGCTGGCGCCGCGAGGATGGCTTCGAGGTGCTGTCCTGCACTTCGAGCAACGCGTTTGTCAGCCTGCTGGGGGACACCGCGGTATTCATTCATGACGTCGCCACCGAGCTGCGCATGCAAGGGGAGCAACACTTCAGCCAGGAGCGCGAGACCATTGTTTTTTGCAGACAAGGGTCCGGCACACAACAACAAGGCCTATGGCTGGCCTGCCACGAACATTTGTCCGCAATGCCGGAAGGGCTGCCACCCCCTTAGCCAGAAAGGTGACGCTCACACACGATGAGCGCGCCTTTGTGATCGGAGCAGATCATGAATAACAACAACAAAGAAAAAAGCCTTAGCAGCATCGAAACAAACGGGGTCGAACAGATTCCCGACCATGAACGCGACGCCCGGCCCAGCGACCTGTTTCGCCTGATCTTCGGCGGCGCCAATACCTTTGCCACCGCCGTGCTCGGCAGTTTCCCGGTGCTGTTCGGCCTGTCGTTCCAGGCGGGTGTCTGGGCGATCGTGCTGGGCGTGATCCTGGGGGCATTGATCCTCGCGCCCATGGGCCTGTTCGGGCCGATCAACGGCACCAACAACGCGGTCTCTTCCGGTGCGCACTTCGGCGTGCACGGGCGGATCGTCGGCTCGTTCCTGTCGTTGCTTACCGCCATCGCCTTCTTCTCGCTCTCCGTGTGGAGTTCGGGGGACGCCCTGGTGGGCGGCGCCAAGCGCCTGATCGAGCTGCCGGAAACCGACCTGACCCTGGGCCTGGCCTACGGCCTGTTCGCGATCCTGGTACTGACGGTGTGCATCTACGGCTTCCGCTTCATGCTGTGGGTCAACCGCATTGCCGTATGGGCCGCGAGCTTGCTGTTCCTGCTGGGGATCTTCGCCTTCGCGCCGGCCTTCGACAGCCAGTTCGCCGGGACCGTGGCCCTCGGCCAGGCGGGTTTCTGGGCGGCCTTTATCGGCGCCGCGCTGGTGGCCATGAGCAACCCGATTTCCTTCGGCGCGTTCCTCGGCGACTGGTCGCGCTACATCCCCCGCGAAACGCCGAAGGGCCGGATCATGCTGGCGGTGATCGCCGCGCAGATCGCCACCCTGATTCCCTTCCTGTTCGGCCTGGCCACCGCCACCATCGTGGCGATCAAGGCACCCGACTACATCGCCGCCAACAACTACGTCGGCGGCCTGCTGGCGGTTTCGCCGAGCTGGTTCTTCCTGCCGGTGTGCCTGATCGCGGTGATCGGCGGCATGTCCACCGGCACCACCTCGCTGTATGGCACCGGCCTGGACATGTCCAGCGTGTTCCCGCGGGTGCTGTCGCGGGTCAAGGCGACCCTGCTGATCGGCGTGCTGTCGATCGCCTTCATCTTCATCGGGCGCTTCGCCGCCAACCTGGTGCAGAGCGTGTCGACCTTCGCCGTGCTGATCATCACCTGCACCACCCCGTGGATGGTGATCATGCTGATCGGCCTGCTGGTGCGTCGCGGCTTCTACTGCCCCGACGACCTGCAAGTCTTCACCCGTGGCGAGCAAGGTGGCCGCTACTGGTTCCAGCATGGCTGGAACTGGCGTGGCCTGGGGGCCTGGATCCCCAGCGCGCTGGTCGGCCTGTGCTTCGTCAACCTGCCCGGGCAGTTCGTCGGTCCGCTGGGCAACCTGGCCGACGGCATCGATATCAGCCTGCCGGTGACCCTGGGCCTGGCCTCGCTGGTGTACCTGGCCTTGCTCAACCTGTTCCCGGAACCGCCCGCGGTCTACGGCCCCAACGATCCACGCAGCAAGAGCACGGATTCGCTCGGTAAACCGGTCATGCGCCAAGCCGCCTGACTCAAGCATGACCTGTAGCGGCAGGCTCGCCGGCAATCACGCCTCACACGACGGGTCCGCCAGACCGCGTCGCCTTGATTGCGGCAAGCCTCGCTTCTACAGCAAGCCACTATAAGAAAGACAATCGGAGACACGCCATCATGGCTTTAGATCTACTCGTCGTACTCATCTATGCCGCCGGCATGCTGGTGCTCGGCTATTACGGCATGCGCAAGGCCAAGACCCACGAGGATTACCTGGTAGCCGGCCGCAACCTGGGCCCGACCCTGTACATGGGCACCATGGCCGCCACCGTGCTGGGCGGGGCCTCCACCGTCGGCACCGTGCGCCTGGGCTATGTCCACGGTATCTCCGGTTTCTGGCTGTGCGCGGCGCTGGGCCTGGGCATCATCGCCCTCAACCTGCTGCTGGCCAAACCCCTGCTCAAGCTGCGGATCTTCACCGTCACCCAGGTCCTGGAAAAACGCTACAACCCGATGGCCCGCCAGGCCAGCGCGGTGATCATGCTGGCCTACGCGCTGATGATCGGCGTGACCTCGATCCTCGCCATCGGCACCGTGCTGCAAGTGCTGTTCGGCCTGCCGTTCTGGATCTCGGTGCTGCTGGGCGGCGGCGTGGTGGTGATCTATTCGGCGATCGGCGGCATGTGGTCGCTGACCCTGACCGACATCGTCCAGTTCGTGATCAAGACCGTCGGCCTGATGTTCATCCTGCTGCCGATCTGCCTGTACCGCGTCGGTGGCTGGGATGAGCTGGTGGCCAAGCTGCCGGCGGCCAGCTTCAGCTTCACCACCATCGGCTGGGACACCATCGTCACCTACTTCATGATCTACTTCTTCGGCATCCTGATCGGCCAGGACATCTGGCAACGGGTGTTCACCGCCAAGACCGAAAAAGTCGCGCAATACGCCGGCACCGTCGCTGGCTTCTACTGCATCCTCTACGGCCTGGCCTGCGCCCTGATCGGCATGGCCGCGCACGTCTTGCTGCCGGACCTGGACAACGTCAACAACGCCTTCGCCGCCATCGTCAAAGCCTCGCTGCCGGACGGCATCCGTGGCCTGGTGATCGCCGCGGCCCTGGCCGCCATGATGTCCACCGCCAGCGCCGGCCTGCTGGCCGCCTCCACCACCCTGACCGAAGACCTGCTGCCCAAGCTGCGTGGCGGCAAGCAGTCGAGCCTGGGCATCAACCGCCTGTTCACCCTGCTGACCGGCATCCTGGTACTGGGCATCGCCCTGGTGGTCAACGACGTGATCAGCGCCCTGACCCTGGCCTACAACCTGCTGGTGGGCGGCATGCTGATCCCGCTGATCGGCGCCATATTCTGGAAACGCGCGACCACCGCCGGCGCCATTGCCAGCATGGGCCTGGGCTTCCTCACCGCCCTGGCGTTCATGTTCAAGGACGGCCTGGATGCCAACACCCCGATCTACTACAGCCTGGCTGTCGGCCTGATCAGCTTCGTGGTGGTGAGCCTGCTGTCTCGTCGTCCGGCAACCCTGGCCAACGCGATCTAACCTCAGGTCAGACGCCGTACATTTTTCTTCGGCGGGTGCAGCGTCGGTGGCTGCACCCGTTTTTTTCGCCTGGAGGAAAGTCGATGAAGATTGTCAGCCGCGACCGCTGGTTCGAAGTCAGAAGCCTGAGCGACGGGATTCGGCTGATCCACGAGCCCTATATCCGGCCGTTCTATCGCTGCAACCTGTGGCATATCCAGGGCCGCGACAGGGACTTGCTGCTGGACAGCGGCTCCGGCCTGGTCAGCCTGCGCGAGCAGTTGCCCTGGCTCACCGAACGGCCCTTGCTGGCGGTGGCCAGCCATTGCCATTTCGACCATATCGCCGGACATCACGAATTCCCCGAACGCCTGGTGCACCCGGCCGAGGCGCAGATCCTCGCCGCGCCCGACGGCGCCAATACCCTGTCTGCCGCCTACGTTGGCGACGCAATGTTCGAGGCCCACCCGGATTGCCCGTTGTGCTACGCCGAATATCGGGTCAAGGCCGCCCCGGCAACGCGCCTGATCGAGGAAGGCGACGTGCTCGACCTGGGCAACCGTAGCCTCCAGGTGCTGCATACGCCCGGTCACTCCCCCGGGGGGATCAGCCTCTGGGAAGCGGCCAGCGGCACCCTGTTCAGCGGCGACATCATCTACGACGGTCCGCTGGTCGAAGACGCCTATCACTCCAACCTGGAGGACTACGCCACCAGCCTGGAACGCCTGTACGAGCTGCCGGTGCGTACTGTGCACGGCGGCCATTTCGGCAGTTTTTCGGGAGCGCAGCTGCGCACGATGATCGAGGATTGGATCCGTCGGCACCCCTGAAGCTGTGCTGTACTGCACACAATCCCGCCCGCTTCAAAGCCCCTGCGCAGGCCCCTGGCGAAAAGAGCGACATGAATAGAGCTGAAGTCCGACAAGCTGTGCATGACTTCATCAGCCGCCTGCTGGATGGCAATGACGGATTTTCCGACGACGTGAGTCTGCAGGAATTGGGGTTGGACAAGCAGGATATCGAGGACCTGATCTTCCACCTGGAAGATGAGTTTGGAGTGACCGCCTTCACCCACGAAGAAGACCAGATGCTCAAGGCGGCGAACAGCGCCAACGACCTGAGCCGGTTTCTGCTGACGATTTCACGGCGCTAAGGATTTCATGGCGCTGGGCGCCATTGGCGGGTTGCGAGTTGACGGGTTTGAATCAGAAGGCGGCAACCGATCGCGAGTGAACCTGCCCTCGCGCGGCTGAAAAGTGACGGGAGCAGGCTGGATGCCTGCTCCGCTCCCGAGCCGATGGTTAGCGGCGACGCTGTTGCCGACGCCGTTGTTCGTCGTCTGTGCGAATTGGCACCGGCTGCAATGGCGGCTCGATCAGCCCCAGTGCGACCCCGAGGTCGTGAAGCCAGTTTTGCAGTTTCTCTTTCATAGTGCCCCCCTTAAGGGTCGTGCCCAGCGGCAGGGTTCTGGAGCCGCTTAGCTCTGATAATAGCGCTAAGTTCCGCGCATTGCTCAACCTGGATGGCAATGATCTGTTACCGGATTAATCTGAATCAGCCTGCCCGTTTCAGGCCGTCGCCCGCTGATCCGTCTGACTCGCCTGTTGCAGCTCGATCCAGGCATTGAGGTTGGCGCCGAGCATGCCCTTGCGCCACATCAGCCAGGTGGTGGCACTGGCGAATGGCTCGGCCAGTGGATGGACCGCCACGCTTTCGCGACCGGGCAGGCTGGCGAGCATCGACTCCGACATCAGCGCCACCCCGGAGCCGGCAATCACGCAGGCCAGCATCCCCTGGTAGGACTCGATTTCTATCGCCCGCCCCATGGCCGCATGGTAGTGGGCGAACCAGGACTCCAGGCGCAGGCGATACGAACAGCCGCGGCGAAAGGTGAACACCGCGCGCCCTTCGACATCCCGAGCGCTGCGGATCGGCGGGTGATCCGCCTCGCTGATCAACACCAGCTTTTCATCGCACAGCGGCACCCCATCCAGGCTGGCCAGTTCCAGAGGGCCGTCCACCAGCACCGCATCCAGGCGCCCGGCCAGCAGGCCTTCGAGCAATTCGCTGCTGGGCGCCGATTGCACCTGCAGGTTCACCGCCGGGTAGGCGCGGTGGTAACGCGCCAGCAGCGCCGGCAATTGAATCGCCGCCGTGCTGTACATGGTGCCCAGTACGAAATCCCCAGCCGGCTGACCGCCCTGCACCGCCCCATGGGCCTCATCGCGCAGGGCAAACAGGCGCGCGGCGTAATCGAGCAGTACCTTGCCCGCCGGCGACAGTTGCAGCCGCTGCCGTTCCCGCAGGAACAGCTCGACGCCCAGTTGCTCTTCCAGTTGCTTGAGCCGCGTCGACAGGTTGGACGGCACCCGATGCAGGCGCTCGGCCGCCCGAGTGATGGAACCTTCCTCGGCGACCGCCTGGAAGATGCGCAGTTGGCTGAACTCCACGTTCATTCTCCAAAAACGAACAAGTTACTCAATATTATTCATTTTTATAGAAAGTCAATCAGTCCTAGCCTGACGGTCATTGCCCACTCGACGGAGCCCGGACCATGTCCCCGCTGATTCGCTTACTCGCCAGTTTCATTGCCCTGATGATGGCCATGGGCATTGGTCGCTTCGCCCTCACCCCGCAACTGCCGCACCTGCTGAGCGAGGGCCAGGTCGACCTGACCGACACCGGCCTGATCGCCGCCGCCAACTACCTGGGGTATTTCATCGGCGCGCTGGATGCCATGTTCGCCCGCCGCCCGCGCCAGGTTCGCCGACGTCTGCTGGGCGGGCTGTGGCTGTGTGTGCTGCTGACCCTGGCCTCGTTCTGGGCCGGCGGCTTCTGGGCGCATTCGGTATTGCGCTTCGGCACCGGCGTGGCCAGTGCCTGGGTGATGGTGATGATCGCCGCCCTGAGCCAGCCCCTGGCACATGCCACCGGCCGGCCACGCCTGGGCGCCCTGGTGTTCGCCGGGCCCGGGCTGGGGATTTTCCTCACCGGCCTGCTGGCCCTGGGCTCGAACCTGCTGGGGCAAAGCTCCGCGACCCTGTGGCTGGTGTACGCCGCGGCCGGCCTGCTGATGCTGCTGGTGATCCTGCCGATCCTGCCGCAACCTGCCATGCCCGCACTGACCGCCCAGATGCCACACGCCTCGAGCCACAGCGGCATCCCCCGCCTCGGGCTGATTTATGCGCTGTACGGCCTGGGTTACATCATCCCGGCGACCTTCCTGTCACAGATGGCCAGCGCGCGCTTTCAAGGGCAATGGCAGGCCGACCTGTTCTGGCCGTGTTTCGGTCTGGCGGCAGCCATCGGTGTGGGGCTGGTGAGCCTGCGCCGGCACAGCCCGAACGCCACCCGCCACTGGCTGATGGCGACCTTGTGGCTGCAAGCCGCCGGGGTGTTTGCCTGCCTGCTGGGCAATGGCGCCGGTCTGGCGCTGGGGGTGATGCTCTGCGGCACGCCGTTCCTGGCCTGCATGCAACTGGTGATGCAGCGCTCGCGGGAGCTGGCGCCCCACACCACCCAGCGCAACGCCGGTTTGCTCACGGCCAGCTTCGCCGTGGGCCAGTTGAGCGGGCCACTGCTGGCGGCCCTGAGCAGCCATTTCAGCGGTGGCCTGCAACCGGCGCTGATCGTCGCCGGCAGCAGCCTGCTGCTGGCGGGGGTCTTGCTGTTGAACCAACAACCGCTTGCCCGGGAGTGCCACGCCACCGCCTGAGCCTGGGGTTACAGCAAACTGCGGATCCGTCGGCGCAGCCACTGTTCGGCGCTGACGAAGGTGATGCCCAGCAACACCAGCACCGCGCCGATCACGAAGTTGAGGCTCAGGGGTTCGCCCAGCAACAGGACCCCGAAGGTGACGCCGAACAGCGGCGTCATGAAGGAAAACACCGCCAGGTTGGCGGCCAGGTAACGGCGCAGCAGCCAGAACCAGGTCAGGTAGCTGAAAAACGACACCACCAGCCCCTGGAACAGCACGCTGGCCACCGCCACCGGGGTCAGGCTGACATGGGTGACCTGGCCGCTCAGCACGGCGATCAGCAGCAGGCCGACAAAACCGACGATCAACTGATAGAACAGGGTCAGGGTCGCCGGCGCCTCGGACAGGCGCGACGCGCGCACCACCACCGTGGTCGCGCCCCAGGCCAGGCCGGCCAGCACGCCCAGGGCGTCGCCAAGCAACATGCGCGTGTCCAGGTTATCCAGCGAGATGCCGCCGGCGAAGGCCACGCCGATGCCGACGAACGCCAGCAGGATCCCCAGCCATTGCAGGGGCCTCAGGCGTTCGCTGGGCAGCAGCCAGTTCACCCCCAGCGCGGTAAAGATCGGCGCGGTATAGAGAAACACCGACATGTGCGCGGCGCTGGTGAGCTTGAGCCCTTCGGCGATAAACAGGAACTCCAGGCCGAACAGGCTGCCGGCCAGCAAGCCGCCGCGCCAGGTACTGCCGATCTGCGACCAGCCGCCCTTCCAGCACATCAGCAAGGCCACCAGCAGCGCCGAAATGCCCGAACGGGCGGCCGCCTGCATCACCGGCGCGATATCCGCCGCGGCCCACTTGATCATCACTTGCTGTACGCCCCAGATCAGGCACAGCCCCAACATCACTTGCAGTGCAAAACCGTCGGCGCTGCGCCGCTCGATGCTCACCGCGGCCCCTCGGGCAGATTCATAGACATGGCAGTTACTCGACAGAAACGACAAAGCCCCGGAACCGGTCCGGGGCGAAGAATGGATGTGCTGTCGATTATCAACCAAACGGACAGAAAAAAACGCCTGGAAAAAGACCTTTATCCTGACCCTCAGCTCGAGGCCGTCGGGCTCAGCCTCAGGGATGGCGAGGCCTCATGGCGCGCGAGGAGGAAAAACAGCGCGCCACCGAGGAAACACCCGGTGAACCAGGCGAAGTTGGCCATCGGCTGCAATGCTGGCGTGAAGGTGATCGCCACGCCCACCAGGGTCGCCGGCACCAGCGCCTTGACCGCGGTCCAGTTGACGCCGCCGCTGTAGTAATAACGCCCGTCCGGGCCGTCGTTGAACAGCGAGTCGACATCGATCTGCTGCTTTTTGATCAGGTAGTAGTCCACCAGCAGAATGCCGAACAACGGGCCGATAAAGGCGGCCAGCACGTCGAGGGTGTAGTGGATCACCTGGGGGTTGTTGAACAGGTTCCAGGGGGTGATGAAGATCGACGCCAGGGCCGCGATCATGCCGCCGGTGCGCCAGCTGATCCGGCTCGGGGCGACGTTGGCGAAGTCGAAGGCCGGCGAGACGAAGTTGGCGACTATGTTGATGCCGACGGTGGCAGTGACAAAGGCGAAGGCGCCGAGCAGCACCGCGACGTCGTTGTCGATCCGCGCCACGGTGGCGATCGGGTCATGGAGCATTTCACCGAACACCGGCAGGGTGCCGGAGACGATGACCACGGTCACCAGGGAGAACGCCAGGAAGTTCACCGGCAAGCCCCAGAAGTTGCCACGCCGCACATCCTGCATGCTGCGGCAGTAGCGGCTGAAGTCGCCGAAGTTCAGGGTCGGCCCGGAAAAGTAGGACACCACCAGCGCCGTGGCGACAATCACCTGGCCGAATGCCTGCCAGCCCGACAGCGACTTCTCCCCAAGGGTGAAGCTGATGTTGCTCCAGCCCGCCTTCCACACGATCCAGCCGGCAAGAAGGAACATCACTGCATAGACCACCGGCCCCGCCCAGTCGATAAAGCGCCGGATCGACTCCATGCCGGCCCAGAACACCAGGGCCTGGACCAGCCACAGCGCCAGGAAACCGAACCAGCCCAGGTAGGACAGCCCGGCAAAATGCGGCTCGGCATAGGCCGCCATGGCCGGAAAAAAGCGCAGCACCACAATGATCAGGGCACTGGACGCCAGGTAGGTCTGGATCCCGTACCAGGCCACCGCGATCAGGCCGCGGATCACCGCCGGGATATTCGCCCCGAACACGCCGAACGCCAGCCGGCAGATCACCGGGTACGGCACCGCCGCCTGCTGGCTGGGCCTGGCCACCAGGTTGGCGATCAGTTGCACGATGCAGATCCCCGCCAACAGGGCCACCAGCACTTGCCAGCTGGCCAGCCCGAGGGCGAACAGGCTCGCGGCGAATACATAACCGCCGACGCTGTGCACGTCGCTCATCCAGAAGGCGAAGATGTTGTACCAGTTCCACTTCTGCGGCAGCGGCCCCAGGTCCTGGTTGTACAAGCGCGGGCTGTAGCCCTTCGGTAGTTGCTCGGTCATTGCAAGGCTCCTTGTTGGACAGGCTCTGCCCCCGCGATTGACCTTGCGACCACACTGCGTACGGGAGCCTGCATGATTTGTATACGAAGAGCTACGCAGAATGCGTGCCATACCGAAAAAAGCTGTAGGCGAACGGCGCTAATCGCTTGTCCATCAAGGGCTGAGGCTTGGCTACACAAAGATGATCAGCAGGCGGAATCAGAAGCAGGCATGCCCGTTGGCTGTGCATGACTGCCTGATATCAGTGCATCGACAAGGGGTGATCGATTGTATACAGCGCCTTTGCGAGTGTTCGGATACACCGGCCCCGACTCCCGCCTCAAGCAGCCAGAAAAAAGGCAATAAAAAACCGCTGCCGGAACCGGCAGCGGTTGTTCGGTAATGCCCCCGTGGCGCGGTCGTGATCTTCGACCGCACCTACGCCCGGGAGGAACGGATCAGGTCAGCTCAATGCGATCGGCATGAATAACGATCTGGCCATTCTTGTACAAGGCGCCGATGGCCTTCTTGAAGTTGCCCTTGCTGACACCGAACAGGCCACTGATCACCGTCGGATCGCTCTTGTCGCTGACCGGCAGGGTGCCGTTGTTTTCCCGCAACTTGGCGAGGATCTTGGCGTTCAGGCTGCTGGCCAGTTCTTCGCCCACCGGTTGCAGGCTGAGGCTGATCTTGCCATCGGCGCGGATCTCTTTGATGAAGCCCTTTTCCTGTTTGCCCGGACGCAGGAACTTGAACACTTCGTTCTTGTGGATCAGGCCCCAGTGCTTGTTGTTGATAATCGCCTTGAAGCCCATGTCGGTGCTCTCGGCCACCAGCAGATCGACTTCCTGGCCGACCTTGTAGGTCACCGGAGCCTTGTCCAGGTAGCGGTCCAGGCGGGCCGTGGCGGTGATGCGACGGGTGTGCTTGTCGAGGTAGACGTGCACCACGCAATACTCGCCGGCGGTCAGTTGGCGCTTTTCCTCGGAGTACGGCAGCAGCAGGTCCTTGGGCAGGCCCCAGTCGAGGAACACACCGATGCTGTTAACTTCCACGACTTTAAGGCTGGCGAACTCACCGACTTGAACTTTTGGTTTTTCGGTAGTTGCAATTAACTTGTCGGCGCTATCCAGATAAACAAAAACATTCAACCAGTCTTCATCTTCACTGGGAATATCCTTGGGAATATAACGATTGGGCAGCAATATTTCGCCATCCGCCCCGCCGTCCAGATATAAACCGAAGTTAGTGTGTTTAACCACTTGCAAACTGTTGTAGCGCCCGACTAAAGCCATTTCCAATACCCTCATTGCGTGGGCGGCATTCTACCCGTTTTTCCGGGCCTGGTTGGCCCGAGTCGCCGGATAGCAGCGGATATTTTCCTGAATGCCTTGATTTTTATGGCTTTGCGCCAGCAACCGGTTCCGCCCGTCAGGCCAACCGGCAGCGGCTTTTGCCTCAGCGCCGCCGAGCAAGCCTTTCTTTTTACCATTGTCTTTATTTAAAACAGCAGCTTATGGGGATATTCCCGAGATCAACTTAGGATTATTCGAGAGTTTTCCACCGTTATTCCAGGAGGATATTTACCAAGCAATTGTCAAGCATTTCATGTATGATGGCTGGCCAAATTAATTTCCTGAAGGTTAATGGCCGCCATGCGTGTAAAAGCATCCAACAGCAAAGCAAAGCCAGCTCCAGCCGTTGAAACCAGCGAATCGATCAACGATCAGATTGCTGCTTTCCTGAAATCCGGCGGCGAGATCCAGCAAATTGCCAAAGGCGTCAGCGGCCAGACTTTCGGCCCGTCCAAGCAGATCAGCCTGGGCAAGAAGTAATCCCCCCGCAACACCTCCTGGTCCCTATGCGCTTTGAGCCTCAAAGCGCTAGGACTAGAGTTCTGAGTCCTTCCCTCCTGTAAAAATCGACGAACGGCCCTCATCCCCGAGGTTTCGCCGGTATCCTTGCACACCTCTAGATCGAGCATTTCAGCAGGTTTCGCGGTTCCTGCTCCTCGCGTTTCATGGAGTGAAGCATGCTCAAACCCTCTCATGTGCTGCTTGCCAGCCTTCTCGCCAGCCCCTTGGTCCACGGGCAGATCTTCCAGCGCGAACTGGGGGATTTCGACCTCAAGCTCAGCAGCACCCCGAGCCGCAGCATGGCCCAGGGCCTGGTCAAACCCTCAGCCACCGGTTCGTTCCATGGCGGCCTGGACCTGACCCACGACAGTGGCTGGTACATCGGCCAGTGGTCGCCGAGCATGGGCCTGGGCGAGAGCGACCTGGAAGTGGACTCCTACCTGGGCTTCAAGCGCCCCTTCGATAAGACCCTGGGTTATGAAGTGGGGATGATCCAGTACAACTACCCGCAACTGGCCCCGCAGGACAGCCAGGAGTTCTACGGCGGCCTGACGCTGCTGGGCAGCCGCTTCGGCGCCGCGTTCAGCCAGGACCCGGACACGCGCAACAGCACCCTGTTCGCCGACCTGGGCGGCAACCAGCCGTTCGGCATCGGCGTCAGCATCAAGTACACCACTCATCAGCTGGGCAACCCGGTTTCGGTGAGCAGCGGCTACGTCAGCAGTTTCAACGACTGGTCGATCAAGTTCTCCCGCCCCTGGATGGGCATCGACCTGAAACTGATCTACAGCGACTCCAGCCTCAACGGTAGCGATTGTTCGGCCTATTCTGGACATAACGCGCAATGCGACGGTCTGCTCACCTTCAAGGCCGAGCACTCGTTCTATTGAGCGGCTGAACTGCCGGAAGCGTTCCGGGTTCAGATAAGAAACCCATGCCTTACAACCCCAGGCCTTCGCAAGGACTTGCCATGTCGCGCCGGCTGCAACACCTCACCCTGCTACTGCTGCTAAGCCTGGTGCTGACCTCCTGCAATCGGGTCGGCCTGGCTTACCGCAACCTCGATGTGATCATTCCCTGGACGCTCAACGACTACCTGGAAATGAACCGCGAGCAGAAAATCTGGTTCAACGAGCGCCTCAAGGAACACCTGAGCTGGCATTGCGGCACGCAACTGCCCGGCTACCTGGACTACCTGGACCGCCTGCAGCAGATGGTCGAGCGCAATCAGGTCAACGATGCCGAGCTGCAAGAATTCACCCGCGAAGCCAAGCAGGCCATTGCCCAGACCGCCCGCGCGATCGCGCCGTCGGCCATCGAGTTGTTGCGAGGCCTGGATGATCAACAGGTCGCGGAAATGAAGGCGGCCTTCGCCAAGGACATGCGCCAACGCCGCAGCAAATACCTCAAGTTACCACTGGAACAACAGATCAGGCTGCGCGCCGAACGCATGGACAAACGCCTGACTACCTGGCTCGGCTCCCTCACTCCCGAGCAGACCCGGCGGGTGGCGGACTGGTCGACGTCCCTCGGCGAACAGAACCAGCTCTGGCTGGCCAACCGGGCCAACTGGCAGGCGCAGTTCAGTGCCGCGCTGGAACAACGCCAGAACAGCGACTTCGACAAACGCATCGAGCGCCTGCTGGTGGATCGTGAAAGCTTCTGGACACCGGCTTATCGCCAGGCCTATGCCAACAGCGAACAGGCGTCGCGCAACCTGCTGGTGGACGTGATGGCCCAAAGCACGCCAACCCAGCGCAAGCATCTGCGCAACAAGCTGCAGAATGTGCGCAATGAATTCGAAGCGTTGAAATGCATGAGGACGGCACGCCAGAAGTAACGCCTGAATAGCCGTCCAGCGAGGTGGGGCTGGCGGGCGACCGTTGGGCGGAACCGTCCGGCGGCTGTCGATTTTCCCGCGGGTGAAACGACTAGCCTGTGTAGGCACTGTCGCCGCGCCACCTTTGTCGCAGGAGAAGACGTCATGCACCTCAACGATCATCCGGTCGTATCCCGGGAACAATGGATACAGGCCCGCAAGCAGCACCTGATTCACGAAAAGGCGTTCACCCGCCAGCGCGACCAGCTCAGCGCCGAGCGGCGCGCCCTGCCCTGGGTGAAAATCGACAAGCCCTACCGCTTCCAGGGCCCCCACGGCGAACTGAGCCTGGCCGACCTGTTCGGCGATCACAGCCAGCTGGTGGTCTACCACTTCATGTTCGCCGAAGGCTGGGACGAAGGTTGCCCGGGTTGCTCCTTTCTCTCCGACCATATCGACGGCGCCAACCAGCACCTGGCCCATCACGACATCGCGCTGGTGGCGGTGTCCCACGCGCCCTTCGCCGAGTTCCAGGCGTTCAAGCGGCGCATGGGCTGGAAGTTCGACTGGGTCTCGTCCGCCGGCTGTGATTTCAACTATGACTTCGGGGTCTGCGCCCGGGCCGACGAGGTCGCCGCCGGCACCGCCACCTACAACTATGAAAAGACCGACGGCGCCGAAGAAGAGCTGCCCGGCCTCAGCGTGTTCTACCGCAATGAAGCCGGCGAGATCTTCCACACCTACTCCACCTACGCCCGTGGCCTGGACCTGCTGGTGGGGGCCTACAACTACCTGGACCTGACACCCAAGGGGCGCAATGAAGAGCAGATCATGGACTGGGTCAGGCACCATGATCGTTATGACGACAAACCGGCCGCCAGTTGCTGCCATGGCGGTTCCTGAGCGTTAGACCGAGATCGCGAACAAGCCCGCCCCTGTAGGAGCGAGCTTGCTCGCGATCTCGTCCGTCCTGTCACGACAAAAAAACCGGCCGGCGCAAACCCACCGTCTCGCCCCCGGCTAAACTTGGCTCCATGAGCTCTGCCTATCACAGCCTCCACGAATACACCCTGCGCATGAACCGGGTGCTGGAGCATATCGACCAACACCTGGACCAGCCGCTGGAGCTGGCCGAACTCGCGCAGGTCGCGCATTTTTCGCCCTTTCACTTCCATCGCCTGTTCACCGCCTGGGTCGGCGAAACCCTGGGCGACTACCTGCGCCGACGGCGCCTGGCCTGTGCCGCCTATCAGCTGGCCAGCCATCCGGAATTGAGCATTCTGGAGGTGGCGCTGGAGGTCGGTTTCAGCTCCGGCGAAGCGTTCTCCCGGGCGTTCAAGCAGCACTTTTCGGTCACCCCGAGCACCTGGCGCAGCACCGAACCCAAACGCTGGCACCGCCGCCTCAGCGACGTCCGCGAACGGCGCCTGCGCGAATTGAGCAATCCTGATCAGACGCACATCCCGGCCTTCGACGATCCTGACGCCTTCATCCACCTGAAGGAACTCACGATGAACGTCACCCTCAAGGAACTGCCACCGGTCCGCGTCGCCTACCTGCGCTACATCGGCCCCTACGGGCCAGGCATCGGCACCTTCTGGCGCGACACCGTCGCCCCCTGGATGGTCGAAAACAGCCTGCTGGGCCGTGCGCGCTACGGTATCGGCCACGACGACCCCTACGTCACCCCACCGGAAAAATGCCGCTACGACGCCTGCGTCGAAGTCCCCGTCGACTTCAAGGCCAGCGCCCCCGCCGTCGTCACCACCCTGCTCGGCGGCCTCTACGCCGTCGCCCACTACCAGGGCAAAGGCCCCGACATCGCCGACGCCTGGACCGAACTGTGCCGCGACTGGCTGCCCAAGAGCGGCATGCAATTCGATGCACGGCCAGCGTTCGAACGTTATCCGGTGGACGCGAAATACGACATGAAGACGGGGGAACTGGAATGTGAAATCTGTATTCCGGTGAAGGCGTTGTAAGCCGTAACGAACGGAGAAACGACACGGGGCAGCCAACGCTGCCCCGTTTTTTACGCCTCAGGAATACTCGGCCTAGAGGCTGTCGCTGGTAGAGAACCCACCGCCGCCCGTCGATCGGGAGGAACTGAACGAGCTGCTGGAACTTGAGCTACTGCTTGCGGAATTGCTCGGGCGACTGCTGGAACGGCTGCTCGAACCGCTGCTGGAGCCACTGCTCCAAAAGCTCGGGGCCGGCCTGCTGGCGCGGCGATGGCTCCCCACCTCATTCGCCACCTGGGAGAGGGACAGCGCGCCCTGCATGAACCCGGCAACCAGAGAGTCAAGATTCATACCTGCGGAATAGCTGTAGCTACCGCTGATAGACCCACTCGACTGTAATTCACGCTCAAGCTGCTTGGCTCTTGCATAGTCGCGCTCGGTATCCCTGCACTTCATCTCCAGGAACGGCACGCGCAACCGCAGATCATCGAGCTCAGAACGCAAATCACGCACCCTCTGCACCAACTCGTCGTCCTGCGGCGTCGTTGTCTGCCCGGTCAAGTGCTCAAGCTTGGCATCACTCATCTCGGCCAATTGCCGGGACAACAGCTCAGCAACCTGGGCAAAGTGCTCGTCCCCCTTGGAGACGAACAGCCCCAGACGCTCATGAACGGCATTGGCCTGAGCCTTGCCGGCCTCCACGGCCTCGCGCTCCGTCTTCAGGCGCGCTTGCAGCACCGACAACAGGGTGCCCGCCAGGGCTTGCTGATACAGCCGCGCCAGCTCGGCCTCCTGAACGGCCCGATGGCTGTCCCGTTGCCACTGGGCGCCTTCATTGGCTTCCTGCATGGCCAGAAGGCTCTGCTCGATCGCGCTGTTCTGCGGGAAATTGCACAGGCGAGCAATCCACCGATCCAACTCCCGAAAAAACGACCGGCCAACATAACGATCCGTACCGAACCCGCGGCCCTTCAAGTAGAGGTACAGAGGCTCGGTCTGAAAGGCCCGAAGCTTGCCGCGACATTCATCACGCAGCTCCTGGTAAGACGCGGCCGCTTCGTTGCAACGCTCGACGGCCTCCGCGAGGATCGCGGCTTGCTGTTGGTACGCTGGATCTACCGTCAACTGCCGGTCGACATCGGCAACAAGGGCCTCGATTTCCTGGGAAACCGTCGACATCTCCTGCAGGTGCTTGGCAACCCCGGCCTCCGCCACCGCCAATTGCTCACGCAACTCGGACTCGCTCCGCTCCCGCTGGTCCAGCAAACGCTGAACCTCGTCCGACAGCCGAGCCCCACCGGCCAGCTGAAAGTTGGCAATCTGTGGAAAGACGCCAGCGATCTGCTGCTGCAAGCGCAGTTCCTGCTCGTGGGCATTGGACAACTCGAGCTGGAACCTACGCAGTTCTGCCTCGTATCGCCGAGAGTTCTCGCCAAGGGACGCAATCATGCTGCTCGAGTTCATTACCACTCCAGGATGTAATCAGGTTTGGTTTTGACAGGCCCTTTAACGAAGGTAAAGGTCAGCGAGTTGGCCGCCTTTTTACCCATCAAGCGGTCATCGACATGACCATCCAGAAGCTTGTCATTCTTGGCTGCCTGATAGGTTGCCTGGCTGACGCGCACGCCAAAGATCGAGGCATAACGCCGTTCCCCGCTCTCGATGCTGGTGATGGGGACCGGGACCACATTGCCTGAGGCATCGCTCGCCTCGGCCAGCAGATACCAGGTCTTGCCTCCAGTCGGATCATAGTTGCGCTCGATCATCGACTTCTCGCCGGTACGGCTGACCACTTCCAGGGTCAAGGGTGTGGCTGCGACGGTCCGCAGTCGTTCGAGCTCCTGCAGGCCATGCTCGGCCGCCGCCGTATCCATATCCTTGACGGCCTGATCGACCTTGGCGAACAAGGGTTGGAACTGCTCGGCATCCACCTTGCTCAAGCCCATCTTGCGCAGGTTGCCCCGGGCCTCTTGCAACTGCGTGAGATAGGGACTGACCACGCTTGTTTGCGTTACCAGCGCATCCAGCTGGTCAAGCGCCGACTGGACCGCCGGCAGGCCTTGGGTGTCGGCCTGATCCAATGCGGAGCGCGCCTTGGTTGCCGCGGCGGCAAGCGCCGGATAGGTCGTGCCGAGCACCGCGAACGACGCAGCCGTCACCTGGGTTTTCAGCTTGGTATCAGCCGCCAGAAGCTGCGTAACCGTGTTCAGCTGAGGCTCTAGCGCCTGCAGGTCGGCAGCCTCCTTCTTCAGGTTTTCAGTCACCGAAACCGCCAGCGCGGCATCCTCGGCCCGGCTCTGTGCGGTGACTTTGGGCGGCAGGGTAACCGGCTGCGCCAGGCGAACCTTCTCCAGTGCCTCATGGACAGGTTTAAGCAGCCGGACCGCGGCCGGCACATTGTTGGCCAACGCCTCCGACTCAAGGCCTGACAGGCGTTTTTCCAGACGATCCAACTGCACGCCCCGAGCATCAGCCAGGGTCCGTGCCTGATCCACCTGAGTCTGGGTGGTCTGCAGCCGCACCTCGCCAAAAAAATTGGCTACCGGCCGCGCCATGAAAATCGCGCCCAGACTCACGATCGAGAACACCGCCAGGGGCATCAACCATTGAGCGCGAGTGATATAGACCTGCGCCAAGCATTTCGACCATAGGCCCATCGGCTGGGCCTCGTAGGTCAGTCGAGTGGCGAAGAAACTTCGCACGCCCTCCTCGACCAGAGCATCCTCGACCTCGATCCCCCGGGATCGATAAAACTTGCGAATCCGTTCAGCCACCAACTGACGGTGCCTGGGCAGGTCCAGATGTTTCTGCACCTCGGCCTGGCTGTGCCGCAGCTCATCGATGAGGGCCATGGCCCCCATCTGTTCGGTGAGGGAGACACTGCTCACCTTAGAGTCCCTTTTGCAGGAGTGCGCTGAAACGACGCTTGCTGTCCTCGGTGATCGACTCGATCTCGGCGGCCGCCGCAGAAGACTCTTTGCGCAACTCCTGGATCAGGCTCAGGCTGCTGGCCTGGAACTCCACCACGGCCTCGGCCAGGGCTTTGACCGAACTGACCTTCAGGTTCGTTCCGTAGCCCGCCTTCAGCGCGGCATTGAGCTGCTCCCCGCCCACTTTGGCCTGCGCCTCGAGACTGGAGTTGATCCCCTCGTTCATCGCATTAAGGGTGTTGGTGACTTCAGCCAGCCCGCCGGAGGACGTGAAGCCCGCCGCCAGACCGGTAAGCACGATCTCATTGGTGGCGAAAAAGCTTACGGCACGTTGGTACAGACGCTCCTTCACCGAGTGGTACTGGCTCAAACGCGCAAACACCAGCTCGGCCGCGTTGTAGGCCGCCTTCAGCTGATCAGCGATATCGGTGATGATCTGGTAACGCTTGTCCTCGTCCTGCAGATTGCGCAGCGCCACATCCCGCGCCAACTCCAGCTTCACCCGCTCGGTCGCCTCCAGCTCAGCCACCTCAAGCGCCGCGCCAGCATCCGCCAGGGTTTTACGCCCGGCATCGAGCTGCGCCTGAGCCACCTTCTGCACCTCACAGGCATCGACCTCGGCCGACTTCATGGCCAGGCGATAATCCTGGTAAGCCTCGAGAATCAGGGTTTCCAGCTGGATCTGCTCATTGGCCGACTTGGCCACCGCCAGATAATTCTTACGAATGTCCTCGAAGCGATCCGGTATCGACCCACGGCGCATGTTCAGCCAGGCCAGCTGGATACGCTCGGAGAATTGCAGCTTGCCGTCGGCCATCCACTCCATCATCTGCTGCGCGTCGGCCTGGATCGAATCGAAACTGGCGGCGATGTCGGCATACCGGGTACTGATATCCATGCTCTGCAGCTTGTCGCGCACTGAGGCATTAAAGACCGTGGACTGTTGCAGGGTGGCGGCGATATTGGTCACCCGGTTGGCGTCATACACCGCCACCTTGTCCAGCAACGCCAGCACGGGTGCATCCTGGACGGGAAAGTTGATACCGACCGAGCGGAGGGCAGACATGGAGCGTTCGAGGTAGTTCATGAGCGTATTCCCAGTGTGGAGCCTTGGTTCAAAAGCTCCATCATCCTTTGACAGGTGAATAGGCGAAGGGGCTTCCACCCCTCGGAATCGGGTACAGACAGGAGCATCGAAAGCGCCGTGCAAAAGACGATGCCGTCTGGAAGTCTGGAGACTATGCGTGCACATCACGCGCAGGGCGTTGCCCGAGACAGACCGCAGCCGGAACCGCTGAAACAGCCGCCACAGGCCCTGCCGAACGGATGTGCGCGCCGAATGGTAACAGAGCTTGGGGCTGAAAGTTCTCGTCTGGACCCGACACTTTTAGCAGAGTGCCAGTATTGCCTGGAGCCTTTTGCGGGAAGCCATATTTTGGAAAGCGGATGGGATGTTTATTGGGCGTTGGAGCTACCCAACAGCGCTTCTTGGGATTAATCAGAAAAGCCCTACAGCCTGCGGTGCACTCACCTTATTCATGCCGGCCACAGTGGGATTTACAGTCGATGGGTCGCCCAGATGGCGACCGGGTTTGGCGACCTGACACCAGAACTGATGCAAAACCTCCTGCTTGCAGGTATTTTTGCATCCGCACGATCGCTCTATGACGGCTGTGCGTGGGAGATCTTCGGATCTGCCGGCTTTACCTCTGGTGTCGGTTCGCCAACCTGCGTACAGCTGTCACCCTTTTCGTTTGGCGACGATGGGTGACGGTTCGGGTAATCAACCAGAGGTGAACTTATGAACCGTTACATGCCGATTACTGGCCACGACTGCAACACCCCCTACCTGCTGATCGACACCCAGGCTCCCGTCGATGTGCTTCACGATGCCGCGGCTTATCGCATTCGTGCGGTGACTCAGTTGCTGGAAAGCTTTTCGATAACTGAAGCATCACATCGAGAATCCGTCATTCTTCAGGAACTGACATTGGTCTGCACAATTCTGTTGCGAGATGGCTGCGATCTGCTGGATGTAACTGGGCGAAAACTACAGGAACAGCTTTTGGCGTAAGCAATAACGGGCGACCTTCCGTCGCCCGCCTTAATATTTTTGAAATATTATGCATCCAGCCGGTACACCTACACGGGGAGGAACAAGTAATGGCAGCTCTTCAGCATCAAATAATTTACCAATAATTAGCTGATTAGATTTTGCAATCTCTACTACTTTCTAGCTCAACTCCTGCTTGATAATCACTTCCGTCTTCCACATTTCCTGAAGAAAATCCTGATCATAATTGCTAGATGACTCCATATAGCATCTAGAACACCCCAATATAGCTCTTAGCCTCTTCACCATTTCATCTTGCGATCCAGACTCAAGTGAAACTAGAGCATCCTGATACCTTTTCAAATACTCAGCAACAACCACCTCGCCTGAGGATTTTAGCTGCGCTTGTATAGCCGCCAACGCAACCTCTATCTGAATCTTTAAATCATCAGCCCGTTCATTAAACATTGAGAACATCAATCATTACTTTATGGCTTAACATCACGAGTACTTTTAATCCATTCTTTGGGCCAGTCTCGAGGCATCAGTAATTGATCAGCACCACCATCCAAGACCGTACCCGTTGACTTAATAGTCTGCGGAGCAACCTTTCCAACATCGAGTTTGGTACCTTTGGGAATTACAATTTCCGCCTCAACCACTCGTGTATTTTTCCACTCTGGCAACAAGGCCGTACCTCCCACCTTGCTAGATACTCTCTCGCGCCCCAAAAGAAAAGCTCAACTTTTCCTCGATTTTTGACTTAGCCTCTAGAATAGCCTCACCCTTTAAACCATACAAATCATAAGCAGTCATTGTAATCCCCTAAGTAAAACAAAGCTTGGACTCGACTTATTACTGAAGACATCGAACCATAAATCATGAAATTAAATCTCGGCCGGCTTGCTTACTACGAGAACTGTGGTTGCGACAGGTGTGGTTTGAGCCGAATGAAAGTGCTAAAGTTCGGGCGACGAGGGAATGCTTGGTGATTACGGCATAGCTAAAGTCCTCGACAAAAACCAGAGATCTTAAATAAAACTTAAGACATCAAAATCACGCTTAATCTCTTCCACATCAGTTGAAATAGCTTCAAACATTTCGGACCAAGCCATTTTCCGAAGCAACTCACCACTCCCAACACTAAAAATTCGAGCAGCGAATCAAAATCACCAACATTTCCTGCCCCTACCATAAACACTTGACGCAACCTGCTCTAGCCCCTTATTACATCAACCACTCCAAGAGTATATAACAATCCCCTACATCTATCTCAATAGCCCCCCTCAACAAGGCAGTTCTTAGTTCCACCCGCTCTACAACTTTTATTTTTACACCATATTACCTGAAAAATATTTACTTCAAGACCCAACAGGTAAGCCTTCCATCTCTCTCGATAACTGAAACCAGCGCCTCTGACACATCGGCCTTCTTTACCTGAGGTAGCGAACTAATCGGCTCGACTACCAACTCAAAATCATCTGTTGGCTCATCCCTCAAGTCATCATCAGGATCAGGAATACCAAGTAATGCATAACGTATGTTCTTCGCTTCAGCAACAAATGCTGGGTATTCATCATAACGCCGACACTCATCCTCCACGAATGATACCGCGAGAACTCCACCCAACACCTCTGCAGTTTCTAACAACGTCCCATGCGGCCGTATACCGACATGAGCAAAACATTTCATAGATTCATCTTCGAATTTCATTGCCCATTCCCCTTGATAAAGAAGTATTGCGCATCTGGCTTAGCTTGAAGATTCTGAATCTCCTTCTGTGTGAATATACGGAATGTAAAGGATTCATCCCTCAACCCTGAGAATAAAGGATTTCTCCTAAGGGATTCATCAATAGCGTTTTGAATTGACGATATACCATCAATCTCAGCACCACTTCTAAATCTGACTTTGCCAGCAAACTCAGAAGCGAGCTTGTCGCTCACGATAAAGGCATCAACATCGAAGCTCTGCGGATCAAAAGGCGCATTTCCCTTATGCGGCCCCTTATAACCACGAGCCAAACTTCCTCGGAAACCTACCAGTGCATCAGCGTCAAGATCAGCAATAGCCTTGAGGTGAGGCTGAACGGTTTCACCCAATCCACCAACAATATTTTCACGCGTAAATATGCTTGGGACAACTTTTGCCGCCCCCGTCGTAGCTGTATCACCTGCCTCTTTTGCAGCAAGGCTCTCAGCTTCCGCCGCCGCAACCTTCTTCGCCGCCCGCCTTTCCGCTACAGCTTCCAATATCGTCTTGAGAGTAGCCTTACCTCCGACCACTCCACCCAGCGACAGGATGACATCGTCGATAATACTCACCGACTCTGTATTCTTCACCGCCAGCGTCAATATCCGATCAGCGGCATTTTTCGAGGCTAGGTTGTTACTCGAGAAATCCAGGATTTCCTTGCTGTATGCCTCAGCCTGAGCTTTCCCATACTGCTTCCATTTTTCGGCCGCCGTCAGTTCGCCGTAATAACCCTTTCCAAGGCCGTTGAACAAACCTGAGTCATTAAACTGCTCTGGCGTCGAGGCGAACGCATAGACAGGGTTGCCATAGGCAATTATCGGCTTGCCATCAGCCCAGGTCAGCGGGATTTTTTGATCCGCCAGCTGTTTTACGGCGTTTTTTGCAACATCCAGATCGCGCTTGAACCAATCCGTGGTCGGGTCACTCCCCCACTTCTCAACCAAGGCTTCCAAGCGCGCTTTTTCAACTGCGTCAATTTTTTCACCACTGGCGAGAAGGAGCAGATCCTCCCAAAGGGCGTCAGACTTCGGTTTGCCCAGTGTCTGCTCCAGCTCCTCGGCTTTTTTCTTCAGCAGCGGAAGTTCTTGATCACGATGATGCTGGCGATTATTAACCTCGACCCCTGCCCCGCTACCGCCACCTGCGATTGCTCCGGCAGTACCTCCCAGCGATCCGGCCGATGCTCCAAGCCCCGTGGCGATGAGTGTTGCAATAGCTTCCTGATTGCTCTGTTCAATACCAGTTTTACCCAACGCCTCTGCAATCGCAGGCATCAGGGCTGCCGACGCACCCGCTCCCAACGTACCGCTCTGTACAGAGCCGCTCGACAGCCCCATCGCAGCACCGGCCAAGGCGTGAAGCAATACCCGGGCAGCACCACCTTCAGCCCATGCCGCTCGGCTGGTGTCATCGGTAGCATTGCGCTTCTGTGCATCAGCGTAATCACCAATCTTTTTGAAGGTGTCATTGGCCGTGGTATTGGCAACGATGCCAACTGCCGTCGCGCCACCAACGCCTCCGAGGCCCGCCGCGATCAGGCCCGAGGCAATGTCGGCCATGATGCGTTTGTCGCCGCCGACGCTCCAGCTAGCAGCATCCGCAAGGGCCGCGTTGGCCTTCGCCTCCTGTTCAGGGGTTTTGGCTTTGCTTAGCAGCTCTTTGGCGGAATCCGCCTTGGCTTTAGCTATCAGGTTGATGGTGGTACTCGCTAGCTGCGCGGAACTCTGGATCAGGTCCATGCGCTCCTGCATCTTCTTCTCGTCCGGCCGGTCAAGATGCTGATTCGCATTGCTGGTGTCGCGATTCAGCCCTACCAGATCCTGCGAGCCCGCTGGATCGCGGATCGTGATCGTCCCCTCGCTGACGGCACTGCGGGTACTACTGTGATCGGACTCCTTGAGAGCCAGCGGCAGAGTGCCGCCAGTTTCCGAATGTGCCCATTTCCTTTCGCTGTCTGGCGTCACCGGTTGTCCCGGTTTGTCCCATTTGGTGCTGGTGTAAGAAGCACTCAGGCTGGCCGACTGGCTTTTGATGTCGCTGGTGTTCTTGATGTCGCTGACGATCAGGCGACCGGTGTCGAGATGGTTCTTGTCGGCACTGGCTTCACTGGCAATCACCGCGCCTTGCAGCTGGGTATTGGCCCCGACATAAATGTCGTATCCCCCTTTACCTACATACAGCCCGGTCTGGTCAGTCACCGCCTGGTAATTGCTGTCCATCTTGCTACCAGCGATATTGCCGCTGGCGCTGACCATGGAGCCGTAGCAGAACGGCGGAACACAGATGCTGGCGCCGAAACCGCCACTGGTCTGCCGGTTTTTCTGATCGGCTTCATCCTGCCGGGAGGCAATATTGAGGTTGCCGCCTACCTCCGCCTTGATGGTATCGGCTCGTACCTGCGCCCCCGCCAAGGTGGTGTCCTGACCGCTTTTCAGCATGAGCAGGCCAGTATCCACCGTGCTGTTGACCTGGGTGACCGAGTGGCCCGTGCCCATGCCTTTTGCCATCTGCGCCCCGAGATCGAGGGTGAAGCCGTTCTG
>NZ_JAQZAB010000122.1:0-12299 GCF_028640915.1 Pseudomonas sp. B3G-3
ACCCTGCGTGTCTACAACTGGTTCGACTACATCACCCCCAAGGCCCTGGAAGACTTCAAGGCCGAGAACAGCCAGGTCAAGCTGGTCTACGACATCTTCGACACCAACGAGGCGCTGGAGGCCAAGCTGCTGACCGGCAACTCCGGCTACGACGTGGTGGTGCCGTCCAACGTGTTCCTCGCCAAGCAGATCGAGGCCGGGGTGTTCCAGCCGCTGGACCGTAGCAAGCTGCCGAACTGGAACCACCTCGATCCCAAGCTGATGAAGCTGATCGAAGCCAACGACCCGGGCAATAAGTTCGCCGTGCCCTACATGTACGGCACCATCCTGATCGGCTTCAACCCGGCCAAGGTCAAGGCCGCCCTCGGCGAGAACGCGCCGGTGGACAGCTGGGACCTGATCTTCAAGGAAGAGAACATCAGCAAGCTCAAGCAGTGCGGCGTGGCCCTGCTCGACTCGCCGTCGGAGATCCTGCCGCTGGCCCTGCAGCACCTGGGCCTGGACCCCAACAGCAAGCAGCCGGCGGACTACGCCAAGGCCGAAGCGCTGCTGCTGAAGATCCGCCCCTACGTCACCTACTTCCATTCGTCCAAGTACATGGCCGACATCGCCAACGGCGACATCTGCGTGGCGGTGGGGTATTCCGGCAGCTTCTCCCAGGCCGCCAACCGCGCCAAGGAAGCCAAGAACGGGGTGGTGGTGGACATGCGCCTGCCCAAGGAAGGGGCGCCGATCTGGTTCGACATGCTGGCGATCCCCAAAGGCGCGAAGAACCCGGACGATGCCTACACCTTCATCAACTACCTGCTGCAACCGAAGGTAATCGCCCCGGTCAGCGACTTCGTCGGCTACCCGAACCCGAACAAGGACGCCACCGAGCGGGTCGATCCGGCGATCCGCAACAACCCCAACCTGTACCCGACCGACGCGGCGATGAGCACGCTGTACACCTTGCAGCCGCTACCTCGCGACGCGGAGCGGGCACGGACCCGAGCCTGGACCAAGATCAAGTCGGGTACCTGAGTCTAACAAGGTGGATGGTTGGTACTGCAGCCATCCACCTCATGCTGTTTGAGCGACAGTTGCCAGATTCAATGAGTTTGACATCGAGATCATATATCCGCAGTCCGGAGCTCCGGAGATGAAAGGGACAACTGAAGGTTTTTTCGACACGCTGGAGCCCTGGATTGATCTATCCACTTCCAGGACGACGTTTCCAGTGCCCAACAATGGTGCCATTACCCTTCAGAAGTGCCCCCTTATCGGATCTTGAGTAGATTTTGATCGAATGAATGATTGTGGATTATTACCATCAACGCCTCTATTGCGGCCTTGGAGATACTACTCCGGCTCAAGTTTGATCAACACAAGTGCATTGCCAGATCACCGGCGGCAAGATCTGGACGGTGGAGTACCAACCGCTCCAGCATCCAGATGCTACGAACCCTGATGATTCGCTCAATCTGCTGGATAAGGTATTCGTCGGAACCAGTCAGGACCTGGAATTCAGTCTGGCCAATGCGCCCTCCGGTCAGAACCTCTTCCTGATGTTCACAACGGCGGATCCAGCAACTGAAACAGTCAACGGTGTCGTGCGGATCACGGATCCCACCATCATCGCCACCGGCAAGGATCCGGCGAATTAGTCAGTTGGCGTCAATATAACGACTGGCGACACACGATCAATACCAGCCAGGCGGGTGGCCCTACCACCTTCGGCACCAACAGCCAGATGAATACGGAACAGGAGGGCATTCGTTATACGTTCGTCACCGGTGTCAGGCAGGATGTGACCATTCCCAACCTGGATCAGAACGAAGCAGATGTTGAAGCCAACATCGACTTTACCGACGTCCTCAATGCGAAGAAGGCCAATTTCGACGTCGTGCAGTTGCAAAGCGGTAAGAGTGCTGTCGTAAAAATCTGCGCATACAGCACCACTGCTGAATCTGGCGTGAATTTCATCGACGGCTATGCAAATGATTCGCTCGTTGAGATCACCAATGTTCTCGTCATCAACATCAGTACCGGGCTGGTGATCGAGGATTCAGACGGACCGGAGGATGATCCCGCTATGTTACTATCACTTTTGATGCTGACGGGGTTGCAACCATCACCGACGTTAAAGCCGGCTACCAGATTGAATACACCACAACAGATGATCACAACCGCGTACTCATCGAGAACGGAGCGGCCCTCGACGCCAAAGGCAATACCCACGCCGATTTTGATATCGGTGGTTTCACACTGCTCCAAACTGCTGTTACGACCGCCGAAATCGGCTCCAAGATCATCTTCGAAGATGACGGCCCAGCACTCGCCTTTGGCAACCTGATCGGGACCGGTAGCGTCCTGCCGCAAACTAGTTACTGGAGTAATTCGGCCGGCTCCGACGGACTGGATATCTCGTTGGTGCATAACCAATTCACCCTCGCCAGGCCAGACAACACAACCACCACCGGAACCGGCACGCTCGTCGAGCAGTCGCCCTCACCGGATGGTAATGGCGCGTACCAATTTGCAGGGACGTTGACCGGCGATTTCGACAACAACGCCGCAACCGTGGATGCCAGCGTCGACTACACGCTGACCGCCTATGCCAATGGCAGCTATACACTGAATCTGGTGCAAGGCTTCAGTTCGACGGTCGTGCTCAGCACTGCCGATGGCTCGCTCGCTGCCGGCTATCCGGACCCAGTGCGCACATTGTTAATTCCGAAGACGAATGCCCCGACTATCCCTTCGGCATCTGAGGAGGTTGTGTTCTTTTCCGCGGGCGCTGCTCATCGCCGTGCTGATCTTTCTTGCTGGCCTGGCTTATCAGTTGCTGCACTTGCGCCGCCAGCGCACCCACCTGTACCCGGCCGCTCCAATGCGCGGCTGACTCATTCGCACGGAGGGTTCTGCAAGCAGTTGGCCACTCTCCGCGCTACTTCCAGTGGTACCTCACACGTAAGGAGAACGACCATGAGCATCATCACTACCCGCGACGGCACTGAGATTTATTACAAGGACTGGGGCAGCGGCCAGCCCATCGTCTTCAGCCACGGCTGGCCGTTGAATGCCGATAGCAGGGAATCGCAAATGATTTTCCTGGCCAGCAAGGGCTACCGCGTGATCGCTCACGACCGCCGGGGGCATGGGCGCTCCAGCCAGCCTTGGGACGGCAACGAGATGAACACCTATGCCGACGATCTCGCCGAGCTGATCGAAACCCTAGACCTCAAGAACGCGGTGCTGTTCGGCTTCTCCACCGGCGGTGGAGAGGTGGCGCGCTACATCGGCCGTCACGGCACCAAACGCGTGGCCAAGGCCGGGCTGATTTCCGCCGTGCCGCCTTTAATGCTGAAAACCGACGCTAATCCCGGCGGTCTGCCCCGCGAGGTATTCGACGGCATTCGTGAAGGCTCCCTGGCCGACCGCTTGCAACTGTACAAGGACATCGCCAGTGGTCCCTTCTATGGCTACAACCGGCCTGGGGCGAAGCCTTCGCAGGGCGTGATCGACGCGTTCTGGATGCAAGGCATGATGGCCGGGCACAAGAGCGCCTACGACCGCATCAAGGCATTTTCGGAAACCGACTTCACCGAAGATCTGAAGAAGTTCGATATTCCGACCCTAGTCTTGCACGGCGACGACGATCAGATCGTGCCTATCGGGGCGGCCGGTCTGGCCTCGGCCAAGCTGATTGTCGAGGCCAAGCTGGTGATCTATCCCGGCGCGCCGCACGGCCTGGCGGATACCCACAAGGAGCAACTCAACGCAGACCTGCTGGCCTTCCTGCGCAGCTGAGCCCACATCATCCGCCCACCCATAGCGGGCCCATCGAAAGGAGACACACGATGAGCAAGGCAATGGTCGTGGTTGGCATTCAGAACGATTACTTCCCTGGCGACCTGTCACTGCCAGTCACCTGGAGCGTTAGCAACAGGTGACCGGCCACGCAGCACCAGATCTGCGCTGAGCAGATGGGAGAAAAACCTCATGAACTACTCGAAACAGGATACCGGCCTGCTGCTGGTCGACCCCTACAACGACTTCCTCAGCGAGGGTGGCAAGCTCAGCGGTCTGACCAAACCGATTGCTGACCGCCTCGGCACATTGGTTAATCTGCGCGCTGTAGTGGCCGCTGCACGGCAGGCCGAAATCCGCGTTTTCTATGTACCGCATCACCGCGCGCAGCCCGACGACTTCCAGGACTGGCTGCATCCCAGCCCTTACCAACTGGGCGCGGCGAAGGCGCAGGTGTTCGCCGCCGGCAGCTGGGGTGGGGAATGGCACCCGGAGTTCCAGCCCCATGATGAGGATGTTGTGGTGCAGGAGCACTGGGGCGGCAGTGGCTTCGCCAATACTGACCTTGACCTGCAGCTCAAGCAGCACGGAGTGCGGCGGGTCATTGTCATTGGCCTGCTGGCCAATACCTGTATCGAAGCCACCTCGCGCTTCGCCGCCGAACTGGGCTACCACGTGACTCTAGTCCGCGATGCCACTGCGGCTTTTTCCGAGGAAGCGCTACACGCCGCTCACGAAATCAACGGGCCGACCTTTGCCCATGCCATCGTCACCACGGCCGAGCTGCTCAGCGCATTGGTTTGAGGAGCATCCGTTATGTCGAAGATCAAGCTAACCAACGCCGCCGGCGCTCCCGTCGTCGACAACAACAATACCCAGACAGCCGGACCGAGAGGCCCGGTTCTGCTGCAGGACGTGTGGCTCCTGGAAAAGCTCGCCCACTTTGACCGTGAAGTGATTCCCGAGCGGCGCATGCATGCCAAGGGATCCGGCGCCTACGGTACGTTCACCGTGACGCACGACATTACGCGCTATTCCAAGGCCGCGCTGTTCTCGCAGATCGGCAAGCAGACCGACATCTTTGTGCGCTTCTCCACCGTTGCCGGGGAGCGCGGTGCCCCGACGCCGAGCGCGACATCCGTAGTTTCGCTCTGAAGTTCTACACCGAGCAGGGGAATTGGGACCTGCTCGGCAACAACACGCCCTTGTTCTTCCTGCGCGATCCCCTGAAGTTTCCCGACCTCAACCACGCGGTCAAACGCGACCCGCGCATCGGTATGCGCAGCGCACAGAACAACTGGGACTTCTGGACCAACCTGCCTGAAGCTCTGCACTAGGTGACCATCGTCATGAGCGACCGTGGCATTCCGCGCAGCTACCGTCACATGCACGCCTTCGGCAGCCACACCTTCAGTTTCCTTAACGCCGCCAACCAGAGGCACTGGGTCAAGTTCACCTGGCGCACGCAGCAGGGCATCCAGAACCTTACCGACGCCGAGGCCGGGCAACTGGTCGGTGGCGACCGCGAGAGCCATCAGCGAGACCTGTTCACCAGCATCGAAAACGGCGACTTCCCGCGCTGGACCCTTTACGTACAGGCAATGCCGGAGAACGACGCCGGCAGCTACCCCATCAATCCGTTCGATCTGACCAAGGTCTGGCCCCACGAGGACTACCCACTGATTGAAGTCGGCACCCTGGAACTCAATCGCAACCCGGAAAACGTCTTCGCCGAGGTTGAGCAGGCCGCATTCAATCCGGGCAACGTGGTGCCCGGGATTGGCTTTTCGCCGGACAAGATGCTGCAGGAACGGTTGTTTTCCTACGGCGATGCGCAGCGCTACCGGCTGGGTGTGAATCACTCGATGATTCCGGTGAATGCGCCGCGCTGTCCGTTCCACAGCTATCACCCGGTCAGATGCGAGTCGATGGCAACCAGGGTGGGCGGCTGGTCTACGAGCCCAACAGCTACGGTGAATGGGCTGAGCAGCCGGACTTCGCGGAACCGCCGCTGAGCCTGGAAGGCGCGGCTGATCATTGGAATCACCGGACCGACGACTACTCGCAGCCAGGTGCCTTATTCCGCCTGATGTCGCCAGCGCAGCAGCAGACGCTACCCGCCGAGCACCTCGAAACTGCTTGCACTCGTTGGCAGCAACTTACGCAAAAGCCTTCGACTGCAGCCACCTTGCCTATTTCAACCCGGTGAGTGGGTAGTCATTCAAGTTCCTGGGCAAGGGAGTATCGCCTGAGCTTGCGGCTTACACCTACTCAATGTTGCACCACCAGTTGGTCGCAGCCCGCCGTGAACATGTCGCTCAGCAAAAGCGCCGCAAGCTGAAAACCAAACGCCACCGTGGTCAGTTGTTTACTGAAGGTTGGCTGAATGCCGTCTCCTTCAAAGTCGCTCAATTCGCCGGTTGCATCGATGACGCGACTCAAGGGGAGATCAAGGCCTACTTGGAACTTCATCACCCCCAACTGACGACACAGACGATTGAGCCATTGGCTGCCAAAGGTCACGACACAGGTTCGATGATCGCCGGCTGGAGCCAGGATGATTCAGTGGAGATGACACTTGCCAGGCAATTGATTGCCGCATAACAACAGGCCACCTTCGGGTGGCCTTTTTCTATCAAATGAATTAGAAACAATGAACACGCCACAACTGGTCAAGCCTTGTCGTATAGCTGGCTCATCATTTCCCGGCGCATTCCCCAATCAGGATTGGTCGGAACGCTGGCAGATCGAAGCGTTCCCCTCCCCCAACGTTCGTTGATCTAGTCCAACACTGCCATCACTCTGGTAGCCTCGGCCGGCTGAGAGGTGGCGAAGAGATCGTCGGAGTACTCACCAGGCTGGCACAGGTTCAGCAGCATGACCTCGGCCTTGCTGTAGTTGAAGCCAGGCCGGAACTCCCGATTAAGGGCATCTACAGCAACCTTCGTCAGGAGCCACACGTCATCGGTTGGATACTGAAGGTCTACCACTACGTCATTGGCGCACTTTGCCTCCTCCGGATTGAACATGCCGGTGCGAATGCTTACCCGGATCTTCTTGCACAGCGAATTTTGGGCTCTAATCAGCACTACCAGTCACGCAACTTAATCACCCTACACACCGGCTTGCCTTATCACGCTGTCAACCGGACGCGCCTGGGCATGTCCCTTATTTTCCGGCGCCTTAAGTGCCACTTTTGACTTTACTCCAGGTCCGCGTACGCACGCGCTCCAACTTCAGCGGCAAAGGCTCTAAAGGAAACAGCGTATCCAGCACCGCTTTTGAAGGGTAAACTCCGAGATTGTCCCTTACCTTTTCATCAACCAAGCTCCGAGCATCTTTATTGGCGTTGGCGTAACTGAGGTAGTTGGAGGACTGAGCAATCACTTCCGGGCTTAGCATATAGTCGATGAAGGCAAGCCCTTGCTGAGGGTTCGGCGCATCGCTGAGCAGCACCAGGCTTTCGACCCAGACCGGAGCGCCTTCTTTGGGGATGCTGTACTGAATCTTCCGGCCACTGCCGGCGGCGTCGGCGGCTTTCTTGGCGTCTATTACTCCGCCGGCCCATCCCACTACGGCGCAGATATTGCCGTTGGCTAGGTCCGTAATAAACCGTGAAGAATCGAAGTAGCGAATATGCGGGCGCAGCTTCAGCAGCAACGTCTGAGCTTTCAAATAGTCATCGGGGTTTTGGCTGTTATAAGGTAAGCCCAAGTAATGCAAGGCAATGGGGATGATCTCGCCTGGCGCATCCAGCATGGCCACGCCGCATTCGCCTAATTTGGCGAGGTTTTCTTCCTTGAAAATCAAATCCCAGGAGTTGACCGGTGCGTCCGTGCCCAGGATCGCCCGGACTTTATCCACGTCATAGCCGATTCCCGTGGTGCCCCACAGGTAAGGCACGGCGTAACGATTACCGGGGTCGTTGGTTTGCACCTTTGCCAGAATATCCGGATCAAGGTGAGACAGATTGGTCAACTGCGTGCGATCCAATTCCTTGAGCACACCGGCCTTGATCAGGTTCGGCAACAGATCGCCGGTAGCCACCACCACGTCGTAACCACTGCGCCCGGCCATGAGTTTGCTCTGCATGACCTCGCTGTTATCAAACACGTCATACGCGGCCTGGATACCGGTCTGCGCCTGGAAGTTCTTCAGCGTGTCCGGAGCAATAAAATCGTACCAGTTGTAGATATTGACTTTCGGTTCTGCGGCTTGAGCACAAAGCACCAGGCTGCTGAAGGCCACGGCCAGACTCCATTGCATGCATCGAATAACGATCATGAGAACTCCCGATTATTGTTATGAAGGGGTAAAGCGAGATCAGCGAATCAGCAATTCACGGCGGCCGTCGGCGTGTTCCACGGTCTCACCAGGAAGCGTCAGGCGGCGGTCATTGAGGTAGTGATAATCCACGCGGGCGGCTTGGACTTGCGTCAGGTCAAGGCTGATCATCTGCCGTGTTTCCTTGCGCCCGGCCTCGAACAGCACGCGGCCGAATGGGTCGATCACGGCGCTGCCGCCGGCAAACACCAGGCCGTCATCGCCCGGCCCCACGCGATTTACCATCACGGTGAATACTTGGTTTTCCTGGGCCCGGGCCATGATCGCGGTGCGATGCACCGGGAAGTAAGGGGCCATATTGCCGTTGGTGACGATGATCAACTCGGCGCCCAGTTGGGCGAGTGCGCGTGCGGTTTCCGGCAGTTCGATGTCGTAGCAAATCAGAATGCCGATACGCACACCTTTGAAAAGAACAGTGCCGAAACGGTCGCCGGGAGTGATGTCGCCCCGCTCTGAAGGCCACAGGTGCGTCTTTCGATAACCCAGTGAGAGCCCATCAGGCGTAATCAGTACTGAAGTGTTGTAGAACACGCCCGTGTCGTTCTCGACTAGGCCGATGACCACCGAAACACCCCGTTCGCGTACTGCCTGTTGCACGGATTGCAGCGTCGGGCCTTGGAGAGTTTCTGCGACCGTTGCCAGCTGATCACCGGCGACGAAGCCCATTAAATGGGTTTCAGGAAACACCAACAGGTCGGTGTCCGCGTCGCAGTGGGCGATGGCTTCCAAGGCACGCCTGAGGTTATAGGCGGTATCGCCATCGCGACCGGCTAACTGCATGAGTTCAATTTTCATGGCTGATCCTTGTGTATAGTTGAGGCCGTACTGACACCGTGTGTACGCCGGCCTGAAGCGAGTATGGGCTGTACCCGCGTGGCAAAAAATCACTTCGATGGGGTACCTCCGAGTGGGTAGTGAGATGAATCTGACGTTGCAGGACGTGGCTTGGCATGACTCGGTTGGCCGGTTGATCGAGACCTTGGACCGCCCGCATTTCTGGCGATCAATGGCGCGCTTGCTCAGCAGATATGTACCGATGGACAACTGGGTGGTGCTGATCTTCAGTGCCGGCAGGCCCCAGGTTCTCGCTGAATCCCAGGGTGAAGATGGCAGCAGTGACTCGCTGTTCCAGGACTACCTCAAGGGGCTCTACCTGCTCGATCCCTTTTACCTCGCCAATCGGGAATCGCCGAAAAGTGGGCTGTTCCAACTGGGTGATGTCGCCCCAGAATGTTTCGAGCAGACCGATTATTACCAACGCTACTTTCGCTTGAACGTGGTAGCCGACGAGATCCATATAAACGTGCAACTGGACCTTGATCGGACCCTGAGCCTGTCACTGGGTAGCCATTGCTGCTTCAGCCAGGAACAAATCGCATTATTGAGGCTGATCCAGCCCTGGGTGGCCGGTTTGATGCGTCAGCGTTGCGTATTTGAACAGGAGCTCAAGAGCACGCCGGAACCGGCACCGGACTGGCAGGAGCGTCTGCAGTCACCCGCACTGCAAATCAGCTCCGCGCTGTCGGCCCGCGAAGCAGAGGTTGCCCAATTGATGCTCAGTGGCTGCTCGAATAAAGAGATCGCACGCAAGCTGGCGATCTCTGTCGAGACAGTGAAAGTGCATCGCCGGCACATGTACAACAAGCTGGGGATCAAGTCCCAGTCTGAACTGTTCCTGTTGTTTCTTCAGGCCCAGGACTAAGCCCTCAGGGCTGTGGTGCCCAACCGACTTTTGCCATCGCCGCCAATAAATGATCAGGCTTGAGTGCAAGCGCTTCTCTGCCGCGCCCCTGCAGATTATTCGCGGCCAACATCGCGTTCAATATGGCCTCTTCGACAGCATCCGCTGCAGCCACGAACAAGGCCGATATGTAGTCGTTGTTGACCATGTGCAATGGCGTCGTCGCGGGGCCCGGATGCCCCAGGTTGGAAATCGGCAGGCCACTATTGCCTACCGAAAACGCGATGAATATATCCCCACTGTCGTCTTCCGTACCACCGCCGACCCGTGCCAATCCGATACTCGCTCGCTGGGCCAGACGTGTGCACTGATGAGGCAGCAGTGGCGCATCAGTAGCGATGGTGATTACGATGGAACCCATGCCGGGCACGCCGACATTCAACGGGCCGTCGTAGGGCGAAGGGATGTCTTCCAATACGCTGCCCACGGGGTAACCCGCGACGCGCAAAGCTTCGCGTACACCATAGTTGGCCTGCACCAGTGCGCCGACGGTCCAGCCGCCCTCCTCGCTGCTCAGTACCCGCGATGAGGTGCCAATGCCGCCTTTGAATTCATGGCAGATCATGCCGGTGCCACCGCCCACGCAACCTTCCTGCACCGGACCGCTACGCGCATCGGCCAGGGCGGCCTGAACATGCTCGGCGCTGATGTGCTGGTCCCAGATATCGCTGAGGATGCCGTCGTAGGTTTCCAGCACCACCGGCATGCACCAGTAGGTGTGCTGCTTGCCCATCTCACGCTCGGCAGCCACCAGCGCATCACGCACCACGCCAACACTGTGGGTGTTGGTATAGGCGATCGGCGTGGTCAGCAACCCTGCCTCGCGAACCCATTCCAGGCCGGTGGCGTCACCGTTGCCGTTCAGCACGTGAACGCCCGCAAAACACGGTGCCAAATGCGCTGCAACCGGACGCGGCTCGATGATGGTGACACCGGTATGCATCGAGCCATCGGCGCTCTCGGCATTGAGTGTGTGATGACCAACGCGCACACCGGGTACATCGGTGATGGCGTTGAAGGCTCCCGGTGTACCTGTGCCGATTGCAATGCCAAGATCTCGTAAGCGCATGTTTTAACTCTCAAATGTCGAGTGAAGAACGTACAGGGAGTCTAGTTTGAGAAGGGGAGCGCAGGCGATAACCCTCTATTGTTACCCCGGGGACGTTAGCCAGCCACGGTTCGGACGACGGCGAATGAATCCTGGTGCTTCATACCGCCGGGATCCGGCGAGGGCACTTCCCCAAAATCCAAAAACCGCCTGCTCTTTTGTGCTCCGGGTTTAACGCGGTGCAAACCAGGCTGTCGTCGGCACTTCAGACTGCACCGTAACGGTCTTGACCTGGGAGTAGGCATTCAGTGTCTCGTGACAGAATTCCCGACCAATCCCGCTGTTCTTGTACCCACCAAACGCAGTGCCATTCGTGATGTTCGAGTAGCGGTTGATCCACACCGAGCCCGCTTCCAGGCGCCGGACCAGGCGCAGGGCGCGGTTGATGTCGGCGGTGTGCACCCCGGCGGCCAGGCCGTAGGTGGCGTGCTCGGCCAGGCCCAGGGCCTCGGCTTCGTCGTCGAAGGCCTGCACCGTCAGCACCGGGCCGAAGATCTCCTCGCAGACCGCCGGATTGCTGTTGTCCAGGCCGGTCAGCAGGGTCGGCTGGTAATAGGCGCCGCCCAGGCCATCGAACAAGCCGCCGCCACAGAGCACCTCGGCGCCGGCCTGGCGCGAACGCTGGACGATGCCGTCGATGCGGTTGGCCTGCTGCCGGGAAATGATCGGCGACAGCGTGCTGGCCGACGACCAGGTCGGCCCCGGGCGCAATTGTTCGAAGTACGTCCGCAGGTGCTCGACGAAGGGCTGCATGATCGAGCGTTCGATCAGCAGCCGCGAACCGGAGACACAGACCTGCCCGGCGTTGCCGGTAATGGCCATGGCCACGGTGCGCGCGGTCCTGGCGATGTCCGGCACGTCGGCGAACACCAGTTGCGGGCTCTTGCCGCCCAGCTCCAGGGTCACCGGCTTGGGCCCGACCAGGGCGCAGGTGGACATGATGCTCGAACCGGTGGCGGTGGAGCCGGTAAAGGTCACCTTGGCCACCCGCGGATGGCGACACAGGGCATCGCCAGTGACCCGGCCGTCGCCCTGTACCACGTTGAAGATGCCCGCCGGGATCCCCGCTTGCAGCGCCAGTTCGGCGAAACGCAGGCTGGAGTACGGCGTCAGTTCCGACGGCTTGAGCACCACCGCGTTACCGGCGGCCAGGGCCGGGGCGACTTTCCACGAGGCCATGCTCAGCGGGAAATTCCACGGCGCGATGGCGGCGATCACCCCATAGGGTTCGGCGATCTGCATGCCCAGGCGGTCGGTCTGGGTGGCGGCCAGCGAACCGCCGTGCTTGTCCGCCAGCTCGGCGAAAAAGCGGAT
>NZ_JAQZAB010000123.1:0-5129 GCF_028640915.1 Pseudomonas sp. B3G-3
CGCTGGCCGTCGTGGCTTCGCCCGCTACGTCGCCGACACCGCCGGCAATGCCATTGGCCAATCCGTCTTCATCGACGGTACCAGCCTCGGCGGCTCCGGCCGCCGTTGGCGTGTCGTCATCGATGGTGATCACCAGTTTCTCGGCGGCGGCCGTCACCGTGTCACCGTCCTTATCCGTGGCTTGCAGCAGGCTACCCAGGTTGATCGTAATGTCGTTCTCGTCATTGCCGGCTGGATGGTCCAGCGGTTGCAGCAAGGTAAAGCTGTAGGCACCCGCGGCGCTAAGGCTGAAGGTGAATACATCGATTGCACCGGCTTTGGCAGTCAGGGTGTCGCCGGCGACGCTATAGACCAGTGCCACTCCACCCGAACTCAGGGCTGGCAGGCCGCTGGTATCGCTCGACAAGCTAAAGCTCAGCGGCACATCGACGCCGGACTGGAAGATCCCGGTCACGCTGCCGCTGGCCGTGGTGGCTTCGCCAGGCACGTCGCCGACACCGCCGGCAATGCCATTGCCCAGGCCGTCCTCATCGACGGTGCCAGCCGCAGGGATACCGGCCGCTGCCGGTCCATCGTCCTCGAAGATCATCTGCGAGCCGATTTCGGCGGTGCTGGTAGAGGCTTGGCGCAGGGTGAAACCACCGATATCGAAATCGGCGTGGTCATCGCCCCTGGCATCGGTGGCTGCCCCGTTCTCGACCAGCACGCGGTTGTGATCCGCGGTGGTGGTGTATTCAATCTGGTAGCCGGCCTTGACGCCGGTGATGGTTGCCACGCCGCCGGAAAAGCTGATGGCAATGCTCGGATCATTCACCGAACCGTCGGAGTTCTCGATCACCAGCCCGGTGCTTTTGTTGATCACGCGAATATGGGTGATGGCCACTGACGCATCGTTCGCATAGCCATTGATGAAATTCACGCCAGGTTCGGCCGCAGTGCTGTATGCGCTGACTTTCACCATCGCCGTCTTGCCGCCTTGCAGCTGCACGACATCGAAACTGGCTGTCTTGGTATTAAAGACCGCGGTGAAGTCGATATTGGATTCCACATCCGCTTCGTTCTGGTCCAGGTTGGGCACGGTCACGTTCTGCCGGGCGCCGGTGACGAACGAAATACGAATGCCTTCCTGTTCCACAATCATCTGGTTGTTGGTGCCCAGGGTGGTCGGGCCACCGCCCTGGCTGGTATTGATCGTATCGCCTGTGTTGATGTTCGCGCCGCTCGACTGGTCCGCCGGGTCCTTACCGGTGGCGATCAGCGTCGGATTGGTGATCCGCAAGACGCCACCGTCGTTGATCACCGTCGGGTTCGCTGCCGTGAACATCAGGAACAGGTTCTGCCCGGAGGGTGCATTGGCCAGGCTGAATCCCGCGTCCTGGACGGTGCTGACAAACACCTTGTTCAGCAGGTTGAGGGCATCGTCCGGGTTGCTGGCATCCGGGTGCTTGAGCGGTTGGTATTCCACGGTCCAGAGCTTGCCGCCGGATACCGGCGATCCGGTCTCTTCGATATAGGCCGCGAACACAATCGCACCGGCAGGGCCACCGGCCCGGCCCAGCAGGATGTTGTTGTCCGTATCCGTATAGAGAAGGATGCTGGTGCCATCGAGGGTATCCAGCCCGCTGTCCAGGCCATTGAGCGGTGCGCCGAGGCTGTCGGTGAACTTGATATCGCTGACGTTCGTGCCGGGCGTCAGGGTGAAGGCATTGCTGCCCGTGTCGCCCACGGCACCGGTGTAGCCACTCAAGGCGGCGTCCGTTGCGGTTCCGGCCCCAAGGGCCGTCAACCGCGTAGCGAAGGCCGAGGGCAGGGCCGCCAGCAGGATGTCATTGTCGTCAGCGTCTCCGGCGGGGCTTGGCGTCGCAGTGGCGTTCTGCAACCCGGTGGTTTCGTCCAGGGTCACGCTCGCACCGTTCACCAGGATGGACGAAGCGCTGTTCACCTGGGCAGTGCTGACGGCCAGCGTGTTGTCGCTGGAGAAAACGGGGTAGAGAGCGGTGCTGGTGTCAGCGGTCAGGTCGTTCGTGGGGGATGGGTTTTTTTTAGAAATAGTCATGACGTTCTCCCGGGCAATTCCAGTCGTCGAAGCCGCACCTGGGCCCTCTGTTGGCAGATACGACAACTATGAAGATGCGTCGCAGATTGCGCATTGGCCGATACTCCCAGGCCGGATGGGAGTTTCAGCCCATGCGGCAGGGGACGCGGGAGGCGGTAAGGCAGCGATCGCGCAAGGGGGCTTTGGGTTAGCCTGCGATGGGCGGCGACAGGCCTGTCGTAGAGCCGTTCGACGGGCGGCTTGAGTGTTCGGCGCGGCTCTCATGTCGGAGCTGTAGATAGGGGAGCCCAAAAAAAGCGAGGGTGGTTTCCAGGCCACCCTCGCTTGAGTTTGACGCGCCAGGTTTCAGACGCTGCCCAGCACAATATCGGTATTGAGCAGGTCGACCCCGACCAGGGTGATGGTCGTCAATTGTCCGCCGGTCTCGGCCACCGTCACGATACTGTCGGCGCCGGCGTTGTTGATCGACTGCACAGTGGCGCCCGGGTCACCAATAAGCACCACCGCATCGCGCTGGCCTGCGCCGGCATCGAAGCCTGTGACCTGGTACTGGTTCTCGGCCACCGACAGGTCGATGTTGAACGCATCCCGCTCACCCGTGGTGCCCACCAACCTGAAGTCGAACAAGGCGTCGGCCGGGTCGTTGGCGAACAGGTTGGCGTCGAACGCGCTGGTCGCGGTGTCGCCATCCTTGTCCGTCACCGTCGCGTTGAACGCCAGCTTGATATCGCTGGCCAGGCTCTCGGTCTCCTGAATGAACTCGATCACCGGGATCTTGATCGTACCCTTGCCCATGGTGAGCTGGACCGCATCGATCTTGTGGATGTCGTCCCACTCCAGGGTAAAGGATGTCTGGCCTCCCGCTTCCGCATGCAGGTCGGCAGCCTGCACCTTGATGGGCGCGCCCGAGGTCGTGCCGTTGTCGAAGTAGATCGTGTAGTACAGCTCTTCCGTGGCCGGGTTGTAGCCCTGCACCGAGTTGTCGATATAGACCTTCATGGCCGTCAACAGCGTCTCGGGGTTGACCACGAAGCTCTCGTCACCGGCATTGATGCCGGCGGTGGTGTTGCCCTCCAGGTTATTGTTGGCGATGCCGATACCGGACGTGCTGACGTTCAACGCCGCCGTGCCGATGAACGACGGCAGGGGGTTGGTCTGCAACTGGGCTTCGGTAGGGTCGGGCGCCCCGAGCCCGATGCCGGTCAGGATGCTGTTATCGCCGGTTTGCGGTGCCAGCGGATTGGCACCAAAGAACACCACCTCTTCGGTGCCTATCGTCAGCGTGCGCACAGGGTCCGGGCCACCGGCATCCAGCGAGCCATCGGCACTGCTGAGGACGATGACCGAACGGAAGCCTTCCTCCAGGTCCAGGGCATAGGTGCCGTTGGCGTAGGCACTCAGGGTGTAGTGGACGGTGGTATCGGCGGTGGCCGCGTTGTTGTCGAAATCACCGGTCAAGGTGCCCGCGAACTGGTAGGCGCCATTGCCATCGGGTGATGGCGACTGCTCGACCAGCGTGCCGGTGCCGATGGTGGTGGTGTCATCCGGCCGGACCAGGGTGAACTGGTTGTTCACCAGCGAAATATCCAGGCCGGCTGCATTCAGCCCGTCGGCGCCGGCCCCCAGGTTCCAGTAGCCTTGTTGCGCCAGCTGGGTGCCGGTGCCGATCAGGTTGCCGAAGGCCAGGGTCGGGGTGTCGTCATCGACGGTGATCACCAGCTTGTCGGCCGCGGCGGTCACCGTGTCGCCGTCCTTGTCGGTGGCTTGCAGCAGCGTGCCGAGGTTGATCGTGATGTCGTTCTCGTCGTTACCGGCTGCGTGATCCAGCGGCTTGAGCAGGGTGAAGGTGTAGGCACCCGCTACCGTGAGGCTCAGGGTGAACACGTCGGTTGCGCCCGCCTTGGCGGTCAGGGTGTTGCCCAGGACGCTGTAGGCCAGTGCCACCCCGCCGGAACTCAGGGCTGGCAGGCCGCTGGTGTTACTCGACAAGCTAAAGCTCAGCGGCACGTCGGCCCCGGACTGGAAGATCCCGGCCACGCTGCCGCTGGCGACAGTCGCCTCACCGGCCACATCGCCGACACCGCCGGCAATGCCATTGGCCAGGCCGTCCTCATCGACGGTGCCAGTCACCGCAGTGCCATTGGCGGTTGGCGTGTCGTCATCGACGGTGATCACCAGCTTCTCGGCGGCGGCCGTTACCGTGTCGCCATCCTTGTCCGTGACTTGCAGCAAGGTGCCGAGGTTGAGGGTGATGTCGTTTTCATCGTTGCCGGCTGGATGATCCAGAGGCTGGAGCAGGGTGAAGGTGTAGGCCCCGGCGGCACTGAGGCTGAAGGTGAATACATCGACGGCACCCGCCTTGGCGGTGAGGGTATCCCCCAGCACGCTATAGACCAGCGCCACGCCACCGGAACTCAAGGCCGGCAGGCCGCTGGTATCGCTCGACAAGGAAAAACTCAGCAGTCCATCGGCACCGGACTGGAAGATCCCGGTGACGCTGCCGCTGGCCGTGGTGGCTTCGCCAGCCACGTCGCCGATACCACCGGCGATGCCATTGGCCAGGCCGTCTTCATCGACGGTGCCGGCCTCGGCGGCTCCGGTTGCCGTTGGCGTATCGTCATCGACGGTGATCACCAGCTTCTCGGGCGCGGCCGTTACCGTGTCGCCGTCCTTGTCCGTGGCTTGCAGCAGGCTACCCAGGTTGATGGTGATGTCGTTCTCGTCATTGCCGGCTGGATGGTCCAGCGGCTGCAGCAGGGTGAAGCTATAGGCACCCGCGGCGCTGAGGCTGAAGGTGAACACATCGACTGCACCGGCCTTGGCGGTGAGGGTGTCGCCCAGGACGCTGTAGACCAGCGCCACTCCACCCGAACTCAATGCCGGCAAGCCACTGGTGTCACTGGACAAGGCATAGGTCAATGGCACGTCGGCACCGGACTGGAAGATGCCGGTGACGCTGCCGCTGGCCACGGTGGCTTCACCCGCTACATCACCGACACCGCCGGCAATACCGTTGGCCAGGCCGTCTTCATCGACGGTGCCGGCCTCGGCGGCTCCGGTTGCCGTTGGCGTA
>NZ_JAQZAB010000123.1:5179-9485 GCF_028640915.1 Pseudomonas sp. B3G-3
CAGCTTCTCGGGCGCGGCCGTTACCGTGTCGCCGTCCTTGTCCGTGGCTTGCAGCAGGCTGCCCAGGTTGATGGTGATGTCGTTCTCGTCATTACCGGCCGCGTGATCCAGCGGCTTGAGCAGGGTGAAGCTATAGGCCCCCGCGGCGCTGAGGCTGAAGGTGAACACATCGACTGCACCGGCCTTGGCGGTCAGGGTGTCGCCTACCACGCTGTACACCAGCGCCACCCCGCCGGAACTCAGGGCTGGCAGGCCGCTGGTGTCGCTCGACAAGCTAAAGCTCAGCGGTACATCGACGCCGGACTGGAAGATCCCGGTGACGCTGCCGCTGGCCACGGTGGCCTCGCCGGCCACATCGCCGACACCGCCGGCAACGCCATTGGCCAGGCCGTCTTCATCGACGGTGCCAGCCACGGCGGTTCCGGCTGCGGCCGGCCCATCGTCCTCGAAGATCATCTGCGAGCCGATTTCGGCGGTTGTGGTGGCGGCCTGGCGCAGGACGAAGCCACCGATGTCGAAGTCGGCGTGGTCATTGCCCTTGGCGTCCAGGGCGGCGCCGTTCTCGATCAGTACGCGGTTGTGGTCCGCGGTGGTGGTGTATTCGATCTTGTAGCCGGCCTTGACGCCAGTGACGGTGGCCACCCCGCTGGCAAAGCTGATGGCAATGCTCGGATCATTCACCGAGCCGTTCGAGTTCTCGATCACTTGCCCGGTGCTGTTGTCGATCACCAGAACACTGGTGATGGCCACCGACGTATCGTTCGCATAGCCGTTGACGAAGTCCGTGCCGCTTTCAACCGCGGTGCTGAAGGCACTGATTTTTACCACCGCACTCTTGCCGCTTTGCAACTGCACCACATCGAAATTGGCGGTCTTCGCATTAAAGACCGCGGTGTAGTCGATGTTGGCTTCGACATCCGCTTCGTTCTGATCCAGGTTGGGAATGGTCACGTCCTGCCGGGCGCCGGTGACGAAGGTAAAACGAATGCCTTCCTGTTCCACGATCATCTGGTTGTTGGTGCCGAAGGTGGTCGGCCCGCCTGCCTGGCTGGTGTTGATGGTGTCACCGGTGTTGATGTTGACGCCCGTCGACTCGTCGGCGGGGTCCTTGCCGGTGGCGATGATCGTCGGATCGCTGATCCGCAGGACACCCCCGTCATCGACCACCGTCGGGTTGGCTGTGGTGAACATCAGGAACAGGTTCTGCCCGGAAGGCGCATTGGCCAGGCTGAACTTCAGGTCCTGGCTGGCACCGACGAACACCTTGTTCAGCAGGTTGAGGGCATCGTCCGGGTTGCTCGCGTCCGGGTGCTTGAGCGGTTGGTATTCCACGGTCCAGAGCTTGCCGCCCGAGACCGGCGACCCGGTTTCCTCGATGTAGCCGGCGAACACGATGGCGCCGTCAGGGCCACCGGCCCGGCCCAGGACGATGTTGTTATTGTCCGTATCGGTATAGAGCAGGATGCTGGTGCCATCGAGGGTATCCAGGCCGCTGTCCAGGCCATTGAGCGGCGCGCCCAGGCTGTCGGTGAACTTGATATCGGTAATGTCCGCGCCGGGCGTCGGGTTGAGGGTGAAGGCATTGCTGCCGGTGTCACCCACGGCACCGGTGTAGCCACTCAAGGCGGCATCCGTTGCGGTACCCGCGCCAAGGGCGGTCAAGCGGGTGGCGAAGGCCGAGGGCAGGGCGGCCAGCAGAATGTCATTGTCGTCGGCGTCCCCCGCAGGGGCTGGCGTGGCCGTGGCGTTCTGCAACCCGCTGGTTTCGTCCAGGGCAACATTGACGCCGGTCGCTACCACGAGCGGGTCGCTCGTGAGGGATAGGTTTTCTTGCAGGGTGGTCATGACATTCTCCTAGGCAGTTCCAGTCGTTGGGGCCGCACTGGGCCCTCTGCTGGCAGATGCCACAACTATGGGGATGCACCGCAGAATGCGCATTGGCCGATACTCCCAGGCGGGCTGGGAGTTTCAGCCTACCTGGGCGGGGAAGCGGGATGAGGCGCGGGCGCCGGTCCATTGCGTGCCCTTCAAGCCTTGCGCTGCTTGAGCGTTCGGCGCGGTAAAAAAAAACGAGGGCGGTTTCCAGGCCACCCTCGTTTTGGTTTGACGCGCCAGGTTTCAGACGCTGCTCAGGACAATGTCGGTATTGAGCAGGTCGACCCCGAGCAGGGTGATGGTCGTCAGCTGTCCGCCGGTCTCGGCAATCGTCACGATGCTGTCGTTGCCGGCATTGTTGATCGACTGCACAGTGGCGCCCGGGTCACCAACCAGTACCACCGCATCGCGCTGGCCTGCTCCGGCATCGAAGCCTGTGACCTGGTACTGGTTCTCGGCCACCGACAGATCGATGTTGAAGGCATCCCGTTCACCCGTGGTGCCCACCAGCCTGAAGTCGAACAAGGCGTCGCTCGGGTCGTTGGCGAACAGGTTGGCGTCGAATGCGCTGGTTGCCGTATCGCCATCCTTGTCCGTGATCGTGGCGTTGAACGCCAGCTGGATATCGCTGGCCAGGCTCTGGGTTTCCTTGATGAACTGGATCACCGGGACCTTGATCGTGCCCTTGCCCATGGTGAGCTGGACCGCGTCGATCAGGTGGCTGCCATCCCACTGGACGGTGAAGGATTTCTGGTTTCCGGCCTCCGCGTGCAGGTCGGCGGCCAGCACCTTGATGGGCGCGCCCGAAGTCGTGCCGTTGTCGTAGTAGATCGTGTAGTACAGCTCTTCCGTGGCCGGGTCGTAGCCCTGTACCGAGTTGTCGATAAAGATCTTCATGGCCGTCAACAAGGTCTCGGGGTTGACCACGAAACTTTCGTCACCGGCATTGATGCCCGCCGTGGTGTTGCCCTCCAGGTTGTTGTTGGCGATACCGATGCCCGAGGTGCTGACGTTCATGGCCGCCGAACCGATGAACGATGGCAGCGGGTTGGTCTGCAACTGGGCTTCGGTCGGGTCGGGCGCCCCGAGCCCGATACCGGTCAGGATGCTGTTGTCGCCGGTCTGCGGTGCCAGCGGATTGGCGCCGAAGAACACCACCTCTTCGGTGCCTATCGTCAGCGTGCGTACCGGGTCCGGCCCACCGGCATCCAGCGAGCCATCGGCACTGCTGAGGACGACGATCGAACGGAAACCTTCCAGCAGGTCCAGGGCATAGGTGCCATCGGCCTTGGCGGTCAGGGTGTAATGGACAGTGGTATTCGCCGTGGCCGCATTGTTGTCGAAGTCGCCGGTCAAGGTCCCGGCGAACTGGTAGGCGCCATTGCCATCCGGTGACGGCGACTGCTCGACCAGTGTGCCGGTGCCGATGGTGGTGGTGTTATCCGGCCGGACCAGGGTGAACTGGTTGTTCACCAGCGAAATGTCCAGGCCGGCCGCGCCCAGCCCGTCGGCTCCGGCCGCCTTGTTCCAGTAGCCTTGTTGCGCCAGGTCGGTCCCGGTGCCGATCAGGTTGCCGAAGGCCAGGGTCGGCGTATCGTCATCGACGGTGATCACCAGCTTGTCGGCTGCGGCGGTCACCGTGTCGCCGTCCTTGTCCGTGGCTTGCAGCAAGGTGCCCAGGTTGAGGGTGATGTCGTTCTCGTCGTTGCCGGCTGCGTGATCCAGAGGCTTGAGCAGGGTGAAGGTGTAGGCACCCGCTACCGTCAGGCTCAGGGTGAACACGTCAGTCGCACCGGCCTTGGCGGTCAGGGTGTTGCCCAGGACGCTGTAGGCCAGCGCCACTCCGCCGGAACTCAGGGCCGGCAAGCCACTGGTGTTACTCGACAGGGAATAGCTCAGCGGCACGTCGGCACCGGACTGGAAGATCCCGGTAACGCTGCCGCTGGCGACAGTTGCCTCGCCAGCTACGTCACCGACACCCCCGGCGATGCCATTGGCCAGGCCGTCCTCGTCGACGGTGCCGGTCACGGCAGTTCCGTTGGCTGTTGGCGTGTCGTCATCGACGGTAATCACCAGTTTCTCGGCCGCGGCGGTCACCGTGTCGCCGTCCTTGTCGGTGGCTTGCAGCAGGGTGCCGAGGTTGAGGGTGATGTCGTTTTCGTTATTGCCGGCGGGGTGATCCAGGGGCTTGAGCAGGGCGAAGTTGTAGGCCCCCGCTGCGCTGAGGCTGAAGGTGAAGACATCGACGGCGCCCGCTTTGGCGGTCAGGGTGTCACCCAGGACGCTGTACACCAGTGCCACCCCGCCCGAGCTCAGGGCTGGCAGACCGCTGGTATTACTCGACAGGGAATAGCTCAGCGGCACGTCGGCCCCGGACTGGAAGATCCCGGTGACGCTGCCGCTGGCCGTGGTGGCTTCGCCAGCCACGTCG
>NZ_JAQZAB010000123.1:9535-31832 GCF_028640915.1 Pseudomonas sp. B3G-3
ACTGGAAGATCCCGGTGACGCTGCCGCTGGCCGTGGTGGCTTCGCCAGCCACGTCGCCGACACCCCCAGCGATGCCATTGGCCAGGCCGTCTTCATCGACGGTGCCGGCTTCGGCGGTCCCGGTTGCGGTTGGCGTATCGTCATCGACGATGATCACCAGCTTCTCGGCCGCGGCGGTCACCGTGTCGCCGTCGCTGTCGGTGGCTCGCAGCAACGAGCCCAGGTTGATCGTGATGTCGTTCTCGTTATTGCCGGCCGGGTGATCCAGGGGCTTGAGCAGGGTGAAGCTGTAGGCACCGGCGGCGCTGAGGCTGAAGGTGAATACATCGACCGCGCCCGCCTTGGCGGTGAGAGTGTCGCCCAGGACGCTGTAGGTCAGCGCCACGCCACCGGAGCTCAACGCCGGCAAGCCGCTGGTGTCACTCAACAGGGTATAGCTCAGCGGCACGTCGGCCCCGGACTGGAAGATGCCACTCACGCTGCCGCTGGCGTTGGTGGCCTGACCCGCCACGTCGCCGACACCACCGGCAATACCATTGGCCAGGCCGTCTTCGTCGACGGTGCCGGTCACGGCAGTTCCGGCCGCGGTTGGCGTATCGTCATCGACGGTGATCACCAGCTTCTCGGCGGCGGCCGTCACCGTATCGCCATCCTTATCCGAGGCCCGCAGCAACGAGCCCAGATTGATCGTGATGTCGTTCTCGTCGTTGCCCGCCGCATGATCCAGCGGCTTGAGCAGGGTAAAGCTATAGGCGCCTGCCGTGCTGAGGCTGAAGGTGAACACATCGACGGCGCCCGCCTTGGCGGTGAGGGTATCGCCGGCCACGCTGTACACCAGCGCCACTCCACCCGAACTCAATGCCGGCAGGCCGCTGGTATCGCTCGACAAGCTAAAGCTCAGCGGCACATCGACGCCGGACTGGAAGATCCCGGTGACGCTGCCGCTGGCCACAGTGGCCTCGCCGGCCACGTCGCCGACACCGCCGGCCACACCGCTGGCCAGGCCGTCTTCATCGACGGTACCGGCCACGGCGGTTCCGGCTGCGGCCGGTCCATCGTCCTCGAAGATCATCTTCGAGCCGATTTCGGCGGTCGTGGTGGAGGCCTGGCGCAGGGTGAAGCCACCTATGTCGAAGTCAGCGTGGGTATTGCCCTTGGCATCGAGGGCCGCGCCGTTTTCGATCAGTACCCGGTTGTGGTCCGCGGCCGTGGTGTATTCGATCTGGTAGCCGGCCTTGACGCCGGTGATGGTAGCCACGCCACCCGTAAAGCTGATGAGGATGCTCGCATCGTTCACCGAACCGTCCGAGTTTTCGATCACCAGCCCGGTGGCGTTGTTGATCACGCGAACATTGGTGATCGCTACCACCGTATCGCCGGCATAGCCGTCGATGAAAGCCTCCCCGGATTCAGCCGCGGTGTTGAAGGCACTGATCTTGACCACGGCACTCTTGCCGCCTTGCAGCTGCACGATATCGAAATTGGCCGCCTTGGCATTGAACATCGCGGTGAAGTCGATGTTGTCTTCCTCATCGGCTTCGTTCTGGTCCAGGTTGGGAATGGTCATGTCCTGCCGGGCGCCGGTGACGAAGGTAAAACGAATGCCTTCCTGTTCCGTGATCATCTGGCTGTTGGTGCCGAAGGTGGTCGGGCCACCCGCCTGGCTGGTGTTGATGGTGTCGCCGGTGCTGATGTTGACGCCCGTCGATTGGTTGGCGGGGTCCTTGCCGGTGGAGATGATCGTCGGATCGCTGATCCGCAGGACACCGTTATCGTCGACCACTGTCGGGGTGGCCTTGGTGAACATCAGGAACAGATTCTGCCCGGAAGGCGCGTTGGCCAGGTTGAATGTCAGGTCCTGGCTGGCGCCGATAAACACCTTGTTCAGCAGGTTGAGGGCATCGTCCGGATTACTGGCGTCCGGATGCTTGAGCGGCTGGTATTCCACGGTCCAGATCTTGCCGCCTGACACCGGCGACCCGGTTTCTTCGATATAGGCCGCGAACACGATTGCGCCGCCAGGACCACCGGCCCGGCCCAGCAGGATGTTGTTGTCCGTATCGGTATAGAGAAGGATGTCGATGCCATCCAGGGTATCCAGACCGCTGTCCAGGCCATTGAGCGGCGCGCCCAGGCTGTCGGTGAAGCTGATATCGATATTGGTCGCGCCGGGCGCCAGGTTGACGGTGAAGGCATTGCTGCCGGTGTTGTCCGCGGCACCGGTGTAGCCACTCAAGGCCGCGCCTGTCGCGCTACCGGCGCCGAGGGCACTCAAGCGGGCAGCGAAGGCCGAGGGCAGGGCGGCCAGCAGGATGTCATTGTCGTTGGCGTCTTCCGCGGGGCTGGTCGTGGCGGTGGCGTTCTGCAACCCGGCGGTTTCGTCGAGGGTCACGCTTGCACCGGTCGCCACGACCATCTGCGCGCTGTCCGTCAGGGCAGTGCTGGTCAGTGTGTCGTTGCTGGGGAAGACGGGGTACAGATCGGTAGGGGTATCAGCGGTCAGGTCGGTGGTGGGGGATTGGGGGGTGGTCATGACAGGCTCCTCGGCGCTTCTAGTTGTGGGGGCCGCACTTGGGCCCCTCTGCTGGCAGATGTCACAACTATGGGGAGGCCTGGGAGGTTGCGCATTGGCCGATACTCCCAGGCCGTCTGGGAGTTTCAGCCTATGCGGCGAGGGGGAAGCGCTGGCGCCTGTCGCCTTATCGGTCCTCGGCGAACGCCTCCTCGATAAAGGCCTCCAGCTCTGCCTCTTCAAGCAGCTCGATGGAAAAATGCCCGAAGCGTTTCGGTAGCCAGAGGATGCGCGTCCCGCTGGGCGACTGCAGATTGTCGCGCGACAGGGGGTTGCCGTTCTCGTCTTCCGGCTGCACACCCGCGGCCAGCAACTCGTCGTAGGCGGCCTCGATGTCCGGCGTGCAATAGCAGTGACGGTAGATCGTGCCTTCGCCGTTGCTGTCCATCAGCGCCTTGAGATTGCCGGCAAAGGGTTGCACCAGCATCAGGCGCTCCGTGCCGAACATGACGATCGCATAACGCACATGCAAACCGTCGCGCTGCCAATCCAGGGTCCTGGAAATCCTTGCGCTGAAGACCTGGGCGTAATACGCACAGGCTTGCTCGAGGTCTTTGACCAGAACATCGACGTGGCTGAACTTTAATTTCATGAGTTCTCCTGATGAAAAAGGCAGCAAGTGCTGCGCCGAGTTTGGGAATCCTCTGATTCATCTCTTGCAATTGCCCCGCATAGAGTACTGCCCTCACGCAGACTCCCACCAAGGGACGCTGCAACGCCAATCTGCACTCGGACCGAGGAGAAACGTTTTGAAAACGCTACGACAGGCGAGGCTGCTTGCACTGACCCTGGGATGCATCATGGGAACTTCCGCCTATGCAGCAGATTATTGCGATAAGCCTGACTCAGGTACACCGAACAATCCGTCTGTCATTGCCAGTCTTCCAGCCACTACAACCTTGAAGTACGCGGCCATTGGCGAAGTAATGGCATCCTACGAAGTAACGGCCGGACGCCGCTCTGGAGGATGGGCATGGTGCACTAGGTCTGAATATGGACTGACCGAAGCGGATACCAGCCTTACATCAAGAGGCAGTCAAGGGCTTTACGATTCTGGTGTTCCTGGGATCGGCATTCGCATTGGGCACAGTTCCCGTGCGGGGATCCCCCCCTATTTTCCACCTCGTACCCTTAAAGGCATTGCTGAATTTTTGGTCTATTTTCCCAGTGTTGTGAAAATAGATTTTGTGCGTACAGACTTCGGTGTCGGAAAGGGGGCTATGCCTTCCTTCAACTATAAGACCAACTTTTTTATTGACACCAGCTACACCACTCCGAGGCGAGCGGTCTATGCCATCGAAGGAGAAAGCCTTACCACCAAGTTCGAACATGATGTCTTCTTCACGACTTGCCACACCCCCAAGAGCAGCACCGAGGTCAATATGGGGCGTCCCGCGGCAGAGCAAGTAAAACACGGGTCGGTCCAGGACGTTCCATTCGCCCTGGATGTTGTGTGCGAGGGCTTCAATCCCACGGTCAAGCCACCGGTGAAGGTCTATTTCGAGGGCAACTCCGTTCGGGATGGCTTGCTGAATCTGAACGGTGTCGGCCAGCCTGGCGTCGCCAAGGGCGTTGCCATCTCGCTGACCAACGACAAGAACGTGGCCCTGCCATTCAGCCAGGACAAGGCGGTGGCCCTGGATTGGCAATCCAGCGGCCCCAGCACCGAGATGTACCGTTTTGTCGCAAACGCGCGCTATGTCCCCACAGGTACAGAAGTCGCCGCCGGCAAAGCCGATGCAACGCTGACCTATGTACTGGAATACAACTGATCGCGTTTCTCGCCCCGGAACGCACAAAAAAGCCACTCGCCGGAGTGGCTTTTTTGTGCCCGGGATTGCTGCTCGCAGCGGACGGAGCAGTCTTGCTCTGGGACAGCCTTTCAATAGCCTCTCCTGACGAAAAAGGCAGCAGGGTGCTGCACCGACTTTGAGAATCCTCTGATTCATCCTTTGTAGTTGCCCCACATAAACTGCCGCCCCACGCCGACTCCCACCAGGGAAGCGGCATCACCAATCCGAGTTTGGAATATGTACTCTAGTCCCGAGCGACTGCGCTTGGCCCCAGGAAGCGCGCTTTCACTGATCATTGGGTTCGTCCTCGTCTGGCAGTCTGAAACCGTCAGGGCGGATCTCTCCCTCGACGGGAAGAACCGCTTCATCATGACAGGCCAGCGGATGGCCATAACCCTGGTCAACGAAGGCAAGATGGCCGCCTTGGCGGAAGTCTCACTGAATTGGGGGGAGCCTGAGTCTGGGCAGAGCCGGCTACTGCCCCTGGCGGTCTCTAAACCGTTGCTACGCATTCCCGGCGGGCAGAAAACCAACGTAGAAGTGTTCTATCAGGGAACAGGCCTGCCTACTGACCGCGAATCCCATCTTTTGCTGAGTGTGTTGGACGTTCCTCCGGCCGCTAAGACGCCTCACACCATGACCGTTGCTTTGCGGCACCGCTTCAAGCTGTTCTACCGCCCACCGCTGAAGAGCACCTTGGACGAAGCCATGGCCGGACTATCCTGGGAAATGCAGAAAGAAACCGCAGGCCGGCTCATCGCCGACAACCCTTCCCCCTACTACCTGACCCTTAGCGATATCGAAGCCATCGGCCCGAATGGTCAGCGCTGCGGCCAACCGATCGAGCACCTGATGCTCCCGCCGTTCTCGATGCAGCCCGTCGATATACCGGCCTGCCAGCCCGCCAACCTGCGTTATCAGGTCGTCAGCGACGCAGGCAACCTACGGCCGTATGGGGCAACCCTATCCCCAGACAAAAAAAGCCACGGTTTGGCTCAATTCTGAGGTCAATGGAAGAGACATGATGAAGAAAACTTATCAGCTGATTTGCCTGGCCCTGCTACTGGTGCTTGCGCAGAAGAGCTATGCCTTGGCCTGCATGAAAGATGGTACCCAAGCCTTCGATGCCTACATGATCGACACCACCATTGCGGTGCCCAATACCCTGCCACAGGATACCGTGCTCTGGCGCTCCGATAATTACAGCATCAGCATGACCTGCTGGCAGGATCGAGCGGCTGACAGCGAAGACGTTTATTTTTACTTAAGCCCTCGCGACTCAGACCTCACTCAATTGGGACCAGACCTGGAGGTGGGCATCCACCTCGATGGAACCGACCTGCGCTGTACTCAATTGACGCGATGCCGGGTGAAACTCCCCATTCAATTCACAGGTTGTAAAAGCTCATGCAAGGACAAAGCTCAAACCTTTTCACTGAGCTTCAACTTCTTCCTCTCCAAAAGAAGCTTGCCCAGCGCAGGCAAGGAAGGAGCCCTAACCGGAGTCCCGACCTACCAAGCGTTCCAGCTGGATGGAGTGGGCGGTATCAACAGCAAACCTGATAGCAACTTTGTCATGGGGTTAGCGGGCTTGAACCAATTGCGCTACATCGCCTGCTCATCGAACCTATCCATTTCCCCCAAGACCGTTGACTTTGGAAGTATCGCTTCTGCCGCGGCGCAAGCCGACAAGGTGATCAAGGAGGTCCCGTTCAGCATCACCGCCCTCAAGAGCTGCAATAGCGTTTACGGGCTGAACGCACAACTCACTCCGGTCGAGGCTACCACGGTAGACGACTACACACTGGTGCCGAACAACAACACCTCGGTGGGCATCAACCTGTTCAAACAATCGGGCCGCAGTGCCATACCCTTCAATAAGGAGTTCACCCTGGTGGAACGCAGCGGCGACCAGGTAGTGGTGAATAATTTCCTGGCTCAGCTGAAATGGAGAACCAACACACCAACGCTCGGGAAGTTCGGCGCTACCGCCACGATCGATGTTTTTTATAAATAGAACCGTCTGACCTAGGAGCCTGACGTGCGCCATTTTTATGCCTGGCCTGCACGCCGTTGTCAGGGCGTGCGCAGTGCCAGCTCCGGGTTCGACTCCGTCTTCCAGGACCCGCCCAGTGCCGTGTACAGGTTGACCTCGGCGATCAGCTGCGCCAGCCGGTCGTTGATCAGCCCCTGTTGTGCGCTGAACAGCGAGCGTTGCGCGTCGAGGAACACCAGGTTGCTGTCGGCGCCGGTGCGGTAGCGGTGTTCCGCCATCCGGTAATAGTCCTGGGTGGCTGCCACCAGGCTGCGCTGGGGGTCGAGCTGATCGCTGTAGGTCTGGCGCGCGGCGAGGCCGTCGGCGACTTCCTGGAAGGCGGTCTGGATCGACTTTTCGTACTGGGCGATGGTGATGCCCTTTTGCAGCTTCGCGTAGTCGAGGCTGGCCCGCAGGCTGCCGGCATTGAAGATAGGCAGGTTGATCTGCGGCTGGAAGGCCCAGCTGCCGGAGCCGCCCTTGAACAGCCCGGCCAGCTCCAGGCTGGAGGTGCCGGCGTTGGCCGTCAGGCTGACGCTGGGGAAGAACGCGGCGCGGGCCGCGCTGATATTGGCGTTGGCGGCCTTGAACTGGTACTCGGCCTGGAGGATGTCGGGACGGCGTTGCAGCAGGGTCTATTCCGGCACCAGCTTCGGCGACAGCCGGGCGACGGCCATCGAGACCCTGGTACCGGCCGATGTCGCGGCCCTCAACCAGCTGTATTACGTCGACAGCGCCACCCCGGTGGTGGGGCGCAACATGTTGCTGCGCTACCGCAATATCGACCTCGACGCCCAGGTCAACGGTGTCAGCGACCAGTACTTCCAGGTGCGCGGGCTGAAGCTGGCGGCGAGCATCGCCTTCAGCGAAAGCGATGCCCGGCGCCAGGCCCAGGTGGTGGTCATCGACCACAACGCCCGCCACCGACTGTTCGGCCCCGGGGAAGATCCCCTGGGCCAGGTGATCCTGGTGGGCAACCTGCCGTGCACGGTGATTGGCGTGACTGCGGAGAACAAGAACATGTTCGCCGCGAGCAAGGCGCTGAATGTCTGGGTGCCTTATGAAACCGCGGCCGGGCGCCTGCTTGGCCAGCGCTACCTGGACAGCATCTCGGACATCCGCCAGCAGTTCCTGGTGGAGGCGGTGATGGTCTGCCTGATCGGCGGGATGATCGGCATTTCCCTGTCCTACGCCATCGGCTACCTGTTCTCGCTGTTCGTCAAGGAATGGGAAATGGTGTTCTCCCTGGGCTCGATCGTCACCGCGTTCGCCTGCTCGACCCTGATCGGCATCGTCTTCGGCTTCGTGCCGGCGCGCAATGCGGCGCGGCTGGACCCGATCGAAGCCCTGGCGCGCGATTGAAGCCTGCCCAGGGCTGAGCCTGGAGCGCTCGGGCCTGTACGCAAAACCTTCTTTTATAGCCAATGCCCTTGCATTTGAGAATGTTAATTCGGAAACGGAATTTGCGTCGCTTTCCCGGCAGGCTAGAGTCTCTACTCTAACCAGCACATTGATGTGCCTCTTGCACGGATTGCACGAGATTGGCGGCCTTCCTCTCGTCACAGGCAGTCCGCCTTGAAACAAGGAGTGTTATGAACAAGCCGATCAAGAATATCGTCATCGTGGGCGGCGGCACTGCGGGCTGGATGGCCGCCTCGTACCTCGTCCGGGCGCTCCAGCAGCAAGCGAACATTACGCTCATCGAGTCTGCGGCGATCCCCCGGATCGGCGTGGGCGAGGCGACCATCCCGAGTTTGCAGAAGGTGTTCTTCGACTTCCTCGGGATACCGGAGCGGGAGTGGATGCCCCAGGTGAACGGCGCGTTCAAGGCCGCGATCAAGTTCGTGAATTGGAGAAAGTCTCCCGACCACTCGCGTGACGATCACTTCTACCATTTGTTCGGCAACGTGCCGAACTGCGACGGCGTACCGCTGACCCACTACTGGCTGCGCAAGCGCGAACAGGGCTTCCGGCAGCCGATGGAGTACGCGTGCTACCCGCAGCCCGGGGCGCTCGACGGCAAGCTGGCACCGTGCCTGGCCGACGGCACCCGCCAGATGTCCCACGCGTGGCACTTCGACGCGCACCTGGTGGCCGACTTCTTGAAGCGCTGGGCCGTCGAGCGCGGGGTGAACCGCGTGGTCGACGAGGTCGTGGAGGTTCGCCTGAACGACCGCGGCTACATCTCCACCCTGCTCACCAAGGAGGGGCGGACGCTGGAGGCGGACCTGTTCATCGACTGCTCCGGCATGCGGGGGCTCCTGATCAATCAGGCCCTGAAGGAGCCCTTCATCGACATGTCCGACTACCTGCTGTGCGACAGCGCGGTCGCCAGCGCCGTGCCCAACGACGACGCGCGGGAGGGGGTCGAGCCGTACACCTCCGCGATCGCCATGAACTCGGGGTGGACCTGGAAGATTCCGATGCTGGGCCGGTTCGGCAGCGGCTACGTCTTCTCGAGCAAGTTCACCTCGCGCGACCAGGCCACCGCCGACTTCCTCAACCTCTGGGGTCTCTCGGACAACCAGCCGCTCAACCAGATCAAGTTCCGGGTCGGGCGCAACAAGCGGGCGTGGGTCAACAACTGCGTCTCGATCGGGCTGTCGTCGTGCTTTCTGGAGCCCCTGGAATCGACGGGAATCTACTTCATCTACGCGGCGCTGTACCAGCTCGTGAAGCACTTCCCCGACACCTCGTTCGACCCGCGGTTGAGCGACGCATTCAACGCCGAGATCGTCCACATGTTCGACGACTGCCGGGATTTCGTTCAGGCGCACTATTTCACCGCGTCGCGCGAAGACACCCCGTTCTGGCTGACGAACCGGCACGAGCTGCGGCTCTCGGACGCCATCAAAGAGAAGGTTCAGCGCTACAAGGCGGGGCTGCCGCTGACCACCACGTCGTTCGACGATTCCACGTACTACGAGACCTTCGACTACGAATTCAAGAACTTCTGGTTGAACGGCAACTACTACTGCATCTTTGCCGGCCTGGGCATGCTGCCCGACCGATCGCTGCCGCTCTTGCAGCACCGACCGGAGTCGATCGAGAAGGCCGAGGCGATGTTCGCCAGCATCCAGCGCGAGGCCGAGCGTCTGCGCACGAGCCTGCCGACCAACTACGACTACCTGCGGTCGCTGCGTGACGGCGACACGGGGCTGTCTCGCAGCCAGCCCGGACCGACGCTCGCGGCGCGGGAAATCCTCTAGTGGAACGCACCTTGGACCGGGTGTCCGCATTCGCGGCCACGCACGCTGCCGTGGCGGCCTGCGATCCGCTACAGGCGCGCTCGCTCGTCCTGCAACTGCCGGGCCTGAACCGTAACAAGGACGTGCCCGGCATCGTCGGCCTGCTGCGCGAGTTCCTCCCGGCGCGCGGCGTGCCCTCCGGCTGGGGCTTCGTCGAAGCCGCCGCGGCGATGCGCGACATCGGGTTCTTCCTGGGGTCGCTCAAGCGGCACGGACATGAGCCCGCGGACGTGGTGCCCGGGCTTGAGCCGGTGCTGCTCGACTTGGCACGCGCGACCGACCTGCCGCCGCGCGAGACGCTCCTGCATGTGACGGTCTGGAACCCCGCGGCGGCCGACGCGCAGCGGAGCTACACCGGGCTGCCCGACGAAGCGCACCTGCTCGAGAGCGTGCGCATCTCGATGGCGGCCCTCGAGGCGGCCATCGCGGTGACCGTCGAACTGTCCGAGGTGCCCCTGCGCTCGCCCGCGTTCGCGCCAGGGTGCGACGAGCTGGCAGCCTATCTGCAGAAAATGGTCGAATCGATCGTCTACGCGTACCGCTTCATCTCGCCGCAGGTCTTCTACGATGAGCTCCGCCCCTTCTACGAACCGATTCGAGTCGGGGGCCAGAGCTACCTCGGCCCCGGTGCCGTAGAAATGCCCCTCTTCGTGCTGGAGCACGTCCTGTGGGGTTCGCAATCGGACGACCAGGTTTATCGAGAATTCAAGGAGACGTACCTGCCCTATGTGCTTCCCGCGTACAGGGCGGTCTACGCTCGGTTCGCCGGGCGGCCGGCGCTCATCGACCGCGTGCTCGGCGAAGCGCGGGTCGGTGCACGGGGCGAGCCCGTCCGCGCTGGGCTGACAGCCCTCGAGCGGGTCTTCAAGGTCCTGCTGCGCTTCCGCGCGCCTCACCTCAAATTGGCGGAGCGGGCGTACGAAGTCGGGCGAAGCGGCCCCACAACCGGCAGCGGGGGCTACGCGCCCAGCATGCTCGGCGATCTACTCACGCTCACGTGTGCCGCGCGGTCCCGCATCCGCGCCGTGCTCGACGAATCCTGACGCGCACGGCCCAGGTGTTATCTCACAAGGAGAGTTTGCCCCCATGACTCAGAAGAGCCCCGCGAACGGGCGTGATAGCAACCATTTCGACGTGATCATCCTAGGCTCGGGCATGTCCGGCACCCAGATGGGGGCCATCCTGGCCAAGCAACAGTTTCGCGTGCTGATCATCGAGGAGTCGTCGCACCCGCGGTTCACGATCGGCGAATCGTCGATCCCCGAGACGTCTCTCATGAACCGCATCATCGCCGATCGCTACGGCATTCCGGAGCTCGACCACATCACGTCGTTCTACTCGACGCAGCGTTACGTCGCGTCGAGCACGGGCATCAAGCGCAACTTCGGCTTCGTGTTCCACAAGCCCGGCCAGGAGCACGACCCGAAGGAGTTCACGCAGTGCGTCATTCCCGAGCTGCCGTGGGGGCCGGAGAGCCATTATTACCGGCAAGACGTCGACGCCTATCTGTTGCAAGCCGCCATCAAATACGGTTGCACGGTCCGCCAGAAGACGAGCGTGAGCGAATACCACGCCGATAAAGACGGCGTCGCGGTGACCACCGCCCAGGGCGAACGGTTCACCGGCCGCTACATGATCGACTGCGGAGGCCCCCGCGCGCCGCTCGCGACCCAGTTCAAGCTCCGCGAAGAACCGTGTCGCTTCAAGACGCACTCGCGCAGCCTCTACACGCACATGCTCGGGGTCAAGCCGTTCGACGACATCTTCAAGGTCAAGGGGCAGCGTTGGCGCTGGCACGAAGGGACCTTGCACCACATGTTCACGGGCGGCTGGCTCTGGGTGATTCCGTTCAACAACCATCCGCGGTCGACCAACAACCTGGTGAGCGTCGGCCTGCAGCTCGACCCGCGTGTCTACCCGAAAACGGACATCCCCGCGCAGCAGGAATTCGACGAGTTCCTCGCGCGATTCCCGAGCATCGCGGCGCAGTTCCGGGATGCCGTGCCGGTGCGCGACTGGGTCAAGACCGACCGCCTGCAGTTCTCGTCGAACGCCTGCGTCGGCGACCGCTACTGCCTGATGCTGCACGCGAACGGGTTCATCGACCCGCTCTTCTCCCGGGGGCTCGAGAACACCGCGGTGACCATCCACGCGCTCGCGGCGCGCCTCATCAAGGCGCTACGCGACGACGACTTCTCCCCCGAGCGCTTCGAGTACATCGAGCGCCTGCAGCAAAAGCTTTTGGACCACAACGACGACTTCGTCAGCTGCTGCTACACGGCATTCTCGGACTTCCGCCTATGGGACGCGTTCCACAGGCTGTGGGCGGTCGGCACAATCCTCGGGCAGTTCCGGCTCGTGCAAGCCCACGCAAGGTTCCGCGCGTCGCGCGACGAGGGCGACCTCGATCACCTCGACAACGACCCCCCGTACCTCGGGTACCTGTGCGCGGACATGGAGGAGTACTACCAGTTGTTCAACGACGCCAAGGCCGAGGTCGAGGCCGTGAGCGCCGGGCACAAGCCGGCCGAGGAGGCCGCGGCGCGGATTCACGCCCTCATCGACGAACGAGACTTCGCCAAGCCGATGTTCGGCTTCGGGTACTGCATCACCGGGGCCAAGCCGCAGCTCAACAACTCGAAGTACAGCCTGCTGCCGGCGATGAAGCTGATGTACTGGACGCAAACCCGCGCGCCGGCAGAGGTGAAAAAGTACTTCGACTACAACCCGATGTTCGCGCTGCTCAAGGCGTACATCACGACCCGCATCGGCTTGGCGATGAAGAAGTAGTCGGCCGACGACGACAGAAAAACGATGAACGACATTCAATTGGATCAAGCGAGCATCAAGAAGCGTCCCCCGGGGGCGTACGACGCGACTACGCGCCTGGCCGCGAGCTGGTACGTCGCGATGCGCTCGGACGACCTCAAGGACAAGCCGACGGAGTTGACGCTCTTCGGCCGTCCCTGCGTGGCGTGGCGCGGAGCGACGGGGCGGGCTGTGGTGATGGACCGCCACTGCTCGCACCTGGGCGCGAACCTGGCTGACGGGCGGGTCAAGGACGGGTGCATCCAGTGCCCGTTTCACCACTGGCGGTACGACGAGCAGGGCCAGTGCGTTCACATCCCCGGCCACAACCAGGCGGTGCTCCGGCTGGAGCCCGTGCCGCGCGGGGCGCGCCAGCCGACGTTGGTCACCGTCGAGCGATACGGCTACGTGTGGGTCTGGTACGGCTCCCCGCAGCCGCTGCACCCGCTGCCCGAAATCGCCGCGGCCGACGTCGACAACGGCGACTTCATGCACCTGCACTTCGCGTTCGAGACGACGACGGCGGTCTTGCGGATCGTCGAGAACTTCTACGACGCGCAGCACGCGACCCCCGTGCACGCGCTCCCGATCTCGGCCTTCGAGCTCAAGTTCTTCGACGATTGGCGCCGGTGGCCGGAGGTTGAGTCGCTGGCCCGGGCGGGCGCGTGGTTCGGTGCCGGGATCGACTTCACCGTGAACCGGTACTTCGGCCCCCTCGGCATGCTGTCGCGCGCGCTTGGCCTGAACATGTCGCAGATGAACTTGCACTTCGATGGCTACCCCGGCGGGTGCGTCATGACCGTTGCCCTGGACGGAAACGTCAAATACAAGCTGCTCCAGTGTGTGACGCCGGTGAGCGACGGCAAGAACGTCATGCACATGCTCATCTCGATCAAGAAGGTGGGCGGCGCCCTGCGCCGCGCGACCGACTTCGTGCTGTTCGGGCTGCAGACCCGGCAGGCAGCGGGGTACGACGTCAAAATCTGGAACGGGATGAAGCCGGACGGCGGCGGCGCGTACAGCAAGTACGACAAGCTCGTGCTCAAGTACCGTGCGTTCTACCGGGGCTGGGTCGACCGCGTCGCGAGTGAGCAGTGATGCGTGAAGCCGAGCCGGCCTCGGCCACGTCGCTCCGCCAGGCGCTCGCGAACCTGGCGAGCGGCGTCACGGTCATCACCGCGTACGGCGCGGCGGGCCCGGTTGGGCTCGCAGCCACCCGCTTCGTGTCGGCGAGGTATTCATGACTATCTGGCTGTTGCAACTCGTGCTGGTGATTGCGCTCTGCAACGTCTGCGGCCGCATTGCCGAACGGCTCGGCCAGTGCGCGGTCGTCGGCGAGATCGCGGCCGGCCTGCTGTTGGGGCCTTCGCTGTTCGGCGTGATCGCACCGGGTTTCTACGACCTGTTGTTCGGCCCAGGTGTGCTGTCAGCGATGGCGCAAGTCAGCGAAGTCGGCCTGATACTGCTGATGTTTCAGGTCGGCCTGCATATGGAGTTGGGCGAGACGCTGCGCGGCAAGCGCTGGCGCATGCCCGTCGCGATCGCAGCGGGCGGGCTCGTCGCACCGGCCGCGATCGGCATGATCGTCGCCATCGTCTCGAAAGACACGCTCGCCAGCGACGCGCCGGCGCTGCCCTATGTACTCTTCTGCGGTGTCGCACTTGCGGTATCGGCGGTGCCGGTGATGGCGCGCATCATCGACGACCTGGCGCTCAGCGCCATGGTGGGCGCACGGCACGCAATGTCTGCCGCGATGCTGACGGATGCGCTCGGATGGATGCTGCTTGCAACGATTGCCTCGCTATCGAGCGGGCCTGGCTGGGCATTTGCGCGCATGCTCCTCAGCCTGCTCGCGTATCTGCTGCTGTGCGCGCTCCTGGTGCGCTTCGTGGTTCGACCGGCGCTTGCGCGGCTCGCATCGACTGCGCATGCGGCGCGCGACCGCTTGGCCGTGTTGTTCTGCTTCGTAATAGTGTCGGCACTCGCGACGTCGCTGATCGGATTCCATAGCGCATTTGGCGCACTGGCGGCGGCGCTGTTCGTGCGGCGTGTGCCCGGCGTCGCGAAGGAGTGGCGCGACAACGTCGAAGGTTTCGTCAAGCTTGTGCTGATGCCGGTGTTTTTCGCGTATGCGGGGCTGCATGCGTCAATCGGCACGATCGACGACGCGGGATCATGGATGTGGTTCGGTGTATTCCTCGCGGGCGGATTCATCGGCAAGTTCGGCGGCAGCTATCTGGGCGCGCGTACCACCGGGCTTGCGCCACACGATGCGATGCTGGTGAGCTCGTTGATGAATACGCGCGGCTTGATGGAGCTGATCGTCCTGTCAATCGGCCTGCAGATGCAGATCCTTCCACCAAAGGTCTACACGATCCTCGTGGTGTTCGCGCTGGTGACGACGGCGCTGACCGCACCGCTGGTTCGATTCACGCTGCGCGTGCAATCGCGTGCAATGAGCCAACAGGCCGCCTGAGCCAGCTTGAGGGGAGAGATCACCATGAGTGCCGCCACCGAAACCAAGGCTCACGATTTGCTCGATGCCGAGGGCCGCGATGTCCGCGAACTGCGCAACGTGCTGGGGCAGTTCGCTACCGGTGTGACCGTGATCACCACGCGCATCGCCGACGGCCGCAACGTCGGTGTGACCGTCAACTCGTTCTCCTCACTGTCGCTGTCGCCGGCGCTGGTGCTCTGGAGCCTGGCACGCACGGCACCGAGCCTGAAGGATTTTTGCTCGGCGAGCCACTTCGCCATCAACGTGCTGGGCGCGCACCAGCACCACTTGTCGGAGCAGTTCGCACGGGCAGCCGCTGACAAGTTCGCCGGTGTAGCTCATTCCTATGGCAAGGCGGGAGCCCCGGTGCTGGACGATGTGGTGGCAGTGCTGGTGTGCCGCAACGTCACCCAGTACGAGGGCGGTGACCACCTGATCTTCATTGGCGAGATCGAACAATACCGATACAGCGGCGCAGAACCGCTGGTCTTCCATGCAGGCCAGTACCGGGTTGCCGCCGCGCATCCGGCACTGGCGAGCCGAGAAGCTTCGCCATGGGCTTCGGGCCGGCGCGAGGCATGAGACGGGGACGTTGCAGGGGCGGGAAGGGGCGGCTTGATGCCGCTGGCCAGCAGGAGACGCCCCGCTCATGGACGACCGAGCGAGGCGTCTCCTGGTTGTTGCACCGGCTGTTCCCCTGGCATCCGCCCCAGCCCTGAACAGCCAGCTCGGGCCTGGAGGATCAGAGGGTGGGGCTCGGGCCTGGGGTGGCCTCGTCCGGGGAATACATCCAGCGCAGCAGCGAGTGGCGCCCGCTGATCCCCATCTTGATCGCCGCCCGCTTGAGGTAGCTCTCGACGGTGTGCACCTTGAGTTTCAACTGCCCGGCCAGCTCGGGGGCGGTGCGCCCGGCGAGCAGGCCGACGCAGACCTGCATTTCCCGGTTCGACAGCTTCAGCCCCGACTGCCGCAGGCGCGCGGCGAAGCGCAGGCGCAGGGTTTCCAGGCCCTGGTGTTCCAGGCTGGCGGCGGCCTCGGGGTCGTCCCCGGTGGCGTTGTGCGGCTGCAGCGCCGCCAGGTGTTTTTCCACCATGGGCAGCAGCAGTGGGGAGAAGTCCTGCAGGAGGATGCGTTCCTGGTGCGAGAAGCTCTGGGACTGGCAGGAACGGTAGACCGAGATCACGTAGCGGTAATCGTCCTTGTGGCTGGTCAGGTGCAATTGCGCGGCAGTCTCGGCAGGGCGTGCCGTCGGATTCTTGCCGGATGGGGCGAGCGTGGAGTCGCTGTAGACCTCGTCGCGGGCGTTCCTGGGCTGCGATTGACCCTCTGAATACACACGCATCTGGGTGATATGCGTGGCGTCCACCGCCAGTTGGGTGCGTATCAGATCATGCAGCATGCGCGGAAAACTGCGACTGCCGGTGCTGGCGATGACCTTGCCAATGTGTGGGAACAGTATTTGTGAGTTCAGCATTTCATCCATGAGTTTCGTGTTGCGCGACACTTGCCTTAGTAAGCGACGAGTGCGGCGAGACTATGTTTAGAGCCTTTCGCCGGATTCGTCGCCGCCTCGTATCTTGGTACAGGGTTCTGGTGGCGGTTTAATGAAATACGGCAAAAAGACACAGGCAGAGCGTTTTCCTTACGCAATGCCGGCGCTGCTTGGCCAACCCTGGCCGCCTGCAACTGATTCTATCCTTTTGGATGGTGTCAATGTGCCATCGCTTAGCCCGTCGACATGCCCAGAAACGACATGGCGTCTGGCCGGTCGAGCATCAGGGGGATAGGGCTCGAGCCCGACCTGGATCGGGATGAGCACGGCAGTGGACCCGCCAGGGCGGCGGGTCCGAAAGGGCTCAGAGTGTTGGCAGCTGGCCGATGCGACCGAACATTTCAGTGACGATCTGCAGGTCCAGCTGGAACTGCTCGACGGTCTTGAACTCGTTGTCGTTGTGGCCGGTGTACTTGACCTCGGGACGGGCCAGGCCGAATTGCACGCCGTTGGGCAGTTCATGCACCGAGGTGGCGCCGGCGGAGGTGCCGAACTTGTGCTGCATGCCGAGGTTCTCGCTGGCCACCGCCAACAGCGCCTTGACCCATTCACCCTCGGGGTTGCGGTACATCGGCTCGGCGATCTTGTAGTCGAAGTTCACCGCGACCTGGTTCTTCTTGCTCCAGGCGGCCAGCTTGTCGGCAATTTCCTTTTTCAGCACCTCCGGGGTCTTGCCCTTGGGCACGCGCAGGTTGACCGCCAGCTTGAAGGCCTGTTCATCCTGGCCGACATAGGTCAGGGAGGTGGTCAGCGGGCCCATGAAGTCATCGGCGAAACCGACCCCCAATTTGTTGCCCAGGTAGTCCAGGCCCCAGTTGTCGGCGGCGTAGCGGGCGGCATCGGTGATCGGGTTGTGCTTGAGCGCGACCTTGCCATCGAGGCCGTTGATGAAGTCGAGCATGCGCGCCACCGGGTTGACCCCGGACTCGGGCTCGGAGGAGTGGGCGGACACGCCGGTAACCGTCAGCTTGACGTCCTTACCTTCGACCTTGGCGGCCACGCCGAAGTCGCCGCCGTGGGCCTTGGCGTATTCGTTGCCGGCCTTCTGCAGGCTGGCGGTCAGTTCGGCGGGCTGGTCGGTCACCAGGGTGGCGACCGAGGCGCCCGGGATCTGGTTGGTGGCCAGGCCGCCGGTCATCGAGACGATTTCCGCGCCTTTGCCTTCGGCGGTACGCCGCGGGAAGCTGGCCATGACGGTGCCGTAGCCTTTCTCGGCGATCACCACCGGGTAGCCGCCGTCCAGCGCCAGGTTGTAGTTCGGCGTCGGGTTGCGTTCGAAGTAGTAGGGGATGGCGTCGCCGCTGGTTTCCTCGGTGGTGTCCACCAGCAGCTTGAAGTTGCGCGCCAGCGGCAGCTTCTCTTCCTTGATGATCTTCATGGCGTACAGGGCTACGACTATGCCGTTCTTGTCGTCCTCGGTGCCGCGGCCATACATGCGGTCGCCGACCAGGGTGACCTTGAACGGGTCGAGCTTGGTGCCGTCCTGCAGCACCCAGTTCTCCGGCGTTACCGGCACCACGTCGGCATGGGCGTGGATGCCCACCACTTCTTTGCCGCTGCCTTCCAGGGAGATCTCGTAGACGCGGTTGTCGATGTTGCGAAAGTTCAGGTCGAAGGCCTTGGCCAGGGCCTTGATCTTGTCGGCGATCTTGAGGAACTCAGGGTTCTCGTGCTGGGGCACACCGTCGACGCGCACGGTGGGGATGGCCACCAGTTCGCGCAGGGTTTCGGTGGCGGCCTTGCCGTACTTCACCCGCGCATAGAGGCCCAGCAGGCGATGGATCTCGTTCTGCTGCTCGGCGGAAAGCGTCTTGTTGTCGAGGAAGGCGGTGATGGCCGGACCGAGGTTGGCGCTCTTGGCCAGCTCGCTCTTGCCCAGGGTGCCGAGGAACTGGCGGAAGTCCTTGACCGATGCATCGGCGAAGCTCTTGAGAATCGCCGCGTTCTGCTGCGGGGTGATGTTGGCGTGGGCGGTCGTGGTGAAGGCTGACAGGCTGGCCAGCATCAGGGTGGCCGCGGCCAGTTGCTTGAGGGAAAAATCCATTGCGGGAGGCGTTCCTTGCAGATTGTTAGGAAATATCTGACCTCCCACGCTAACACCACGGGGGACTGGTACGGGAGTCCCCGAAGTGGGATCTGTCGCACAGAAATGCAAAAGCGGCGCAGAAACGAAAAAGCGCCGGGAGGGCTAATGCCGATCAGCTAAGGCCGATAGTGGGGCTACTTAGGCGCGAGCTTGCTCGCGATGGACCATCAGGCACTACACGTTAGAAAAAGCTCCAGATTCCTGGGCAGCTCCAGCGAACAGAGCTTTTCGATAGCGCTAATTTGCTCCGGGGTCAGCCGATAATCGTAAACACAATCATCATCGGCTACCCAACCCATAATTGGCTTAAGGTCCGCGACAGAAACTGAAAGATCCTTTTCAAAGGATGCGAAGTCCTCGCCTTCGGGAACTCCCATAATCGTGTGCTTCATGGTTCTACCTTCCTTGTTGGATCTGCGGGTTTATTCTGAGCGCCTGTCTCGTGGTTGTACTCACCAAGGTGCTTACCGCGCTTGTTGTACACCTCGACCGCGCCATGCTGAAAATCCCATTCGTAGATTGTGCCGTCTCTGCTCTTCCAGCGTGGGCGTATAGCGCCACCACCTTGAACCGAGGTCTTTGCTTTGGCCCATTAGCGTGCGTCAGCCTGGATAACCGAGCTGCAACGGCAGTCGTCCAGGCTGGCGTGTGAGTGTACGTCAGGGTTTGGGTGCGGCCGGGTTCGCCGCTGCCAACCCGGGTTCGACCCGCGACGCCGGGCGGGCGATCACGCTGAGGATGCTCAAGGCGGCGATCACCAGCCCCGGCGAGGTCGCCAGCAAGACCCCGCTGGTGCCGGCGCCGGCCGCGAGGATCTGCCCGGCGGCGAGGGGGCCGGCCACCGATCCCAGGCGGCCGATGGCCACCGCGGCACCGACGCCGGTGGCGCGCACCAGGGTCGGGTACGAGGGTGGGGCCAGGGCGTACAGCACCAGTTGCGCGGCCATCACGAACAGCCCCGCGGCGAACCCGGCGCAGGCCATGGGCAGCAGGCCCGCCGACAGGCCGACCCCGGCCAGCGCCGCGAGCAGCCCGGCGTAGACGAACAGCACCACCTTGATGCCGTTGCAGCGATCCAGCAGCAGGCCGCCGAGCAGCGAACCGAGGGCGCCGCCGAGGTTGAACAGCATCTGCACCAGCCCGGCCTGGGGTTTGCTGAAGCCTTGCTCCAGCAGCAACGACGGCAGCCAGTTGAGCAGCATGTACATCACCGTCAGGGTGAAGAAATAGCTCAGCCACAAGGCCAGGGTGGTGCGCGCCCGGCCTTCGCCGAACAGCGCCTGGCCGGTGGAGAGGCGGGTCAGGCCGGGGTTGCCTTGTTGCTGGCGAAAGGCGCTGGACTCGGGCAGCAGCAGGAGCATCAGCGGCACCACCAGCAGCGGCGCCAGGCCGCCGACGATAAAGGTCGCCTGCCAATGGTCGGTGAACAGCATGGCCACCAGCGCCGCCAGGGCGCCACCCAGGGGCACCCCGGCGTACATGATGCTGATGGCGGTGCCACGGCGTTGCTCGCCTGCGGCCTCGGCGCACAGGGCGATCAGGTTGGGCAGGGCGGCGCCCAGGCCCAGGCCGGTCATGAAGCGCGCCAGCAGCAGGCCCGACAGGCTGCCGACATAGGCGGTGGCGAGGGAGAACAGGCCGAACAGCAGCACGGCGCCGATGAGGATTTTCTTGCGGCCGATGCGATCGGCGATCCAGCCGCCGAAGAAGGCGCCGGGCAGCAGGCCGACGATCCCGGCGCTGAACACCCAGCCCAGCATTCTCGGGTCCAGGGCGAAGCTCTGGCGCAGGCCCGCGGCGGCGGTGCCGGCGGCTTGCAGGTCGAAGCCTTCGATCAGGGCAACGATAAAACACAGGGCGATGGTCAGCGTCGTGCGACGCGATGGAGTGTCCATGGCAAACCTCATTGTTGTTTTTGTTGGGGGCGGACGCAGCGGAACGCGCCTGTTCGCTCGAGCGTTGGCAGGCGAAATTAAGATTAACAAAGATAACTAAAAATTGAAGGGCGACCGGATTGGCCTTAAATATCGATTTAGTTTTATGTAAATCAATGACTTGTTGGTTTTATCTGGCGTTATCTAGAAAATAGATAAGAATATTAATGTTCGATTATCGGTCATTATGGATTGACGCCGGCCCTTGGCTGTTTCCATTCTCTGGCCGTGGACGCCTGCCATGGCCGGGCGATCCCGTTCCGCAAAACAACAACAATAAGTGGACTCGAACATGCCGAACCTCTCACGCAACGCCCTCGCGGCGCCGTTGGCCCTACCTGCTCGCCTGTGCTGCCTGGCCCTCTCGGGTCTGGGCGTGGTGGCCGCTCCGGCGCAGGCCGCGGGCTTTATCGACGACAGCCACGGCACCCTGACCCTGCGCAATTACTACCTCGACCGCGACTACAAGGACGACGGCGCGAAAACCGCGGCCCGGGAATGGGCCCAGGGGGCGATCCTGAACCTGGAGTCGGGCTTTACCCCGGGGACCGTCGGCTTCGGCCTGGACGCTCGCGGGCTGCTGGGGATCAAGCTCGACTCGGCGCCGGACCGCAGCGGCACCGAACTGCTGCCGGTGTCGGCCAGCGACAAGCGCGCGGCGGACGAATATTCGCGCCTGGCGATGACCGCCAAGCTGCGCCTGGCCCAGACCAGCGTGAAGACCGGCGATGTGTCGATCTTCCTGCCGTTCGCCTTTGCCAGCCCGTCGCGGCTGCTGCCGCAGACCTTTCGCGGCACCACCCTCAGCTCCAGGGACATCGACGGCCTGACCCTCAACACCGGCTATATCGACCGCATCAACAAGCGCGATTCCACCGACGACCAGGCGCTGAGCATCGCCTCGCCGAACCGGCGCTTCAACGGCGCGGCCACCTCATCGCACATGGCTTACCTGGGGGGCGACTACCAGGTCAATCCGGACCTCAGCCTGCGCGCCTACCACGCCGAAGTGGCGGACCTCTACCAGCAGGACACCCTGGCCCTGCTGCATAACCTCAAGCTCGGGGACGGGGTGCTGAGCAGCGACCTGCGCAGTTTCTTCAGCCGTGAAGACGGCAGCGCCAAGGCCGGCCAGGTGGACAACCGCAACCTCTCGGCGCTGTTCGCCTATCGCTGGGGCGGGCATCGCCTGAGCCTGGGCTACATGCACGCCAGCGGCGATACGGCGACGCCTTATCTGTCGGGCACCGAGTTGATGGGCATGAGCGAACTGACCATGAGTTCCGACTTTCTCAATGCCCGGGAACGGACCTGGCAGGCCATCTACGACTACGATTTCGCCGCCGCCGGGCTGCCCGGGCTGAAGAGCCGCCTGCGCTACGTGCGCGGCGACCACATCGAACTGGCGGCGCTGAATGCCGAGGACCGCAAGGAGCGGGAGTTCCAGATGGAGCTGGGGTACGTGATCCAGAGCGGGCCGCTGAAGAACCTCGGGCTGCTGGCGCGCAAATCGATCTACCGCAACGATTTCCCCGCCGGCGCGGCGTTCCGCGATGAAAACCAGACCCGCTTCCTGGTGCTCTACACGTTGCCGATCTGGTGACGCCAGCCGCTGCACCACCGACCCTGTAGCCGCTGCCGAGCCCGCGAGGCTGCGATCGGCAACGCAGTTGCCGCAAAACCTGCCTCCGCGATCTGCCTGGATAAAAGCGTTCGCCGGTTTGCGACGGCTGCGCCGCCGATCGCAGCCTGCGGCAGCGGCTACAGGGATC
>NZ_JAQZAB010000124.1:0-131425 GCF_028640915.1 Pseudomonas sp. B3G-3
CTTTTGTAGCCGCTGCCGCAGGCTGCGAAAGGTCCGCAGGACCTCCAGCGGCATCACTATCAACGCTCCCGCTTCGCAGTATTCAGCGGTGCTTATCGGGCCTGATCAGAAAATGATCACCTGTCTGTAAGGCACAGCCAGCATGGTCTGCAGCCGCTTGCACTCAGGTTATCCACAAGCGGTTCCACAGAGATTGGGGGTAAGGCGCCCAGCTTTCAGTGACAACCTGATGACGTCCACACCCGTTGCGCACTGTGGTGGAGGATGCCGTGGCGGCGGGCCAGGGCCTGGCGGTCTTTGCTGTAGCCGCCGCCGATCACCCCGAGCACCGGGATGTCGCGGCCCAGGCAATGGCGCATCACCTGTTCGTCGCGGGCGGCGACGCCCTGGTCGGTCAGCTTCAGGTAACCCAGGGCATCGTCCTTGTGCACATCCACCCCGGCGTCGTACAGCACCAGGTCCGGCTGGTACAGCGGCAGCAGGTAATTGAGGGCATCGTCGACCACCTTCAGGTAATCGGCGTCGCCCATGCCCATCGGCAGGGGGATGTCCCAGTCGCTGGTGGCCTTGCGCGCCGGGAAGTTTTTTTCGCAGTGCAGCGAGACGGTCACGGCGTCCGGGGTATGTTCGAGAATCCGCGCGGTGCCGTCGCCCTGATGCACATCGCAGTCGAAGATCAGCACCCGGCCGACCCGACCGGCTTCGAGCAGGTAATGGCTGATCACCGCCAGGTCGTTGAAGATGCAGAAGCCCGCCGGGTGGTCGTAGTGGGCGTGATGGGTACCGCCGGCCAGGTGACAGGCCAGGCCATGCTCCAGGGCCTGTTCGGCGGCCAGCAGCGAGCCGCCGACAGCGCGCACGGTGCGCCGGGCGAGGGCTTCGTTCCAGGGCAGGCCAAGGCGCCGCTGGTCTTCCCGCGACAACTCGCCGGCCATATAACGTTCGATATACCCAGGATCGTGGGCCAGGGCGAGAATCTCCTTCGGGCACAGCTCCGGGCGCATCAGGTCGGCATCGCGGGTCAGGCCGCTGTCCACCAGGTGGTCGCGCAGCAGGCGAAACTTGTCCATGGGGAAACGGTGCTCCGCCGGGAACTCGGGGCTGTAGTCGTCGTGGTAGATCAGCGGCAGTGGCATGGCAATTTCATGTAGGAATCCGAAAAGGATCCTACCAGCGATGTAGACTGGCACGCATGGAAATGGAGGGGACGATGGAGCCGATACTGCAACTCGAAAGTGCTCGACTGCTGTTGCGCCAGTGGCGCGACGAGGATTTGCCGGCGTTTGCGGCGATGTGTGCCGACCCGCAAGTGATGCGTTACTTTCCGGCCCCCTTGAGCCGCCTGGAAAGCGCCGCGCTGATCGGGCGGATCCGTGGGCATTTCGCCGAGCACGGTTTTGGCACGTGGGCGCTGGAGCGCAAGGATACCGGGGCCTTTATCGGTTTTACCGGGCTGGGTGTGGTGGGCTTCGAAGCGCCGTTCACCCCGGCGGTGGAAATCGGCTGGCGCCTGGCGCGCGAGCACTGGGGCCTGGGCTACGCCAGCGAAGCGGCCTGGACCGCGCTGCGCTGTGGCTTCGATCGCCTGGCCCTGAAGGAGATCGTTGCCTTCACCACCACCAGCAACCTGCCGTCGCAGAAAGTCATGCAGGCCATCGGCATGCAACACGATGGGCACGACGATTTCGATCACCCAAAGCTCGGCAGCGAGCATCCGCTGCGTCATCATGTGCTGTATCGCATCAACCGCGAACAATGGTTGGAAACCTTGCATGGATAGCAGGTCGGGGGCATCTGGAGTGTGCCCATGTGTGTGAACCCGATTGAATCGACCGCGACAGCCAAGACTGCGCGGCATTGCTCTGTGTGAGGAGAGTCTGAATGAGCCACGTGTTGGATGATCTGGTCGACCTGTTGACCCTGGAACCGATCGAGGAAAACCTGTTTCGCGGTCGTAGCCAGGACCTGGGCTTCCGCCAGCTGTTCGGCGGCCAGGTGTTGGGTCAGTCCCTGTCCGCGGCCAGCCAGACTGTCGAAGAGGCCCGCCATGTGCATTCGCTGCACGGTTATTTCCTGCGTCCTGGCGATGCGGCGTTGCCGGTGGTGTACCAGGTCGATCGGGTGCGCGATGGTGGCAGCTTCAGCACCCGCCGGGTGACGGCGATCCAGAAGGGCAACCCGATCTTCACCTGCAGCGCCTCGTTCCAGTACGACGAGGAAGGCTTCGAGCACCAGGACACGATGCCCCAGGTGGTCGGCCCGGAAAACCTGCCGTCGGAGCTGGAGATCACCCAGCAGCGCGCACACCTGATCCCTGAGCACATGCGCGAAAAACTGCTGTGCCCCAAGCCCATCGAAGTGCGCCCGGTGACCGAAAAAGACCCCTACAACCCGCAGCCGGCGGACCCGATCAAATACGTCTGGTTCCGTGCCGACGGCGAGCTGCCGGACATTCCCGCGCTGCATAAATACCTGCTGGCCTACGCCTCGGACTTCGGCCTGCTGACCACCTCGATGCTGCCCCACGGCAAGTCGGTGTGGCAGAAGGACATGCAGGTCGCCAGCCTCGACCACGCCCTGTGGTTCCATGCCGACCTGCGTGCCGACGACTGGCTGCTGTATGCCATGGACAGCCCGTGGGCCGGCAATTCCCGTGGTTTCTCCCGCGGCAGCGTGTTCAACCGCGCCGGCCAGCTGGTGGCGTCGGTGACCCAGGAAGGCCTGATCCGCCACCGCAAGGACTGGGCATGAGCCTGGCCGAGGTTCGTCATTGGGTGTTCGACATGGACGGCACCCTGACGGTGGCCGTGCATGATTTCGCGGCCATCCGCGAAACGCTGGGGATCCCGCCGGAACACGACATCCTGACCCACCTCGCGGCCTTGCCCGCCGCCGAAGCCGCGGCGAAACACGCCTGGCTGCTGGAGCACGAACGCGACCTGGCCCTGGGTTCGCGCCCGGCGCCGGGGGCGGTGGAGCTGGTGCGGGAACTGGCGGCGCGGGGCTATCGCCTGGGCATCCTGACCCGCAATGCGCGGGAGCTGGCGCATGTCACCCTGGAGGCTATCGGCCTGGCCGACTGCTTTGCCGTCGAGGATGTGCTGGGGCGCGACGAAGCGCCACCCAAACCTCACCCCGGCGGCTTGCTGAAACTGGCCGCGGCCTGGGAGGTGGCGCCGGCCGAGATGGTGATGGTCGGCGACTACCGCTTCGATCTCGACTGCGGTCGCGCGGCGGGCACCCACACGGTGCTGGTGAACCTGCCGGATAACCCGTGGCCGGAGCTGGCCGACTGGCATGCCGAGGATTGCAGCGTTCTACGGCGGATGGTGTTGGCTTAAAAAGCATCGCGGGCAAGCCTCGCTCCTACGGATCTGCGGTGTAGCCCTCTGCCGGGTACGACAACGAACCTGTAGGAGCGAGGCTTGCCCGCGATAGCGTCCTTCCAGACACCACTACATCTACTGGCCGAACAACGCCTTCTGCCCCTCGGGCGAGGTGAACATCTTGTCGCCGTCATGCCCGACCCCGGGCACTTCGAGCAACTGCTGTTGCAATCCCTGCGGATGGCGCTGTTTCAGGTAGTCGAAATAGTTGTGCCCGCGAATCAAGCGGTAGGCGCCCTGGGCCTCGGCGGCGCAACTGGTGTCCAGCGCCGGGTGGTGCGGGTCGGTGTCCTGTTTGCCCAGCAGGTAGGTGATATCGCGTTTGACGTAGCGCTGCTCCAGTTGCTGCGCGGTCTGGCCGGCGGCGTAGGCTGGCAGCTTGAGCAGGCCGTACTTCCAGTGGTTGAAACCGGGGCACGCATTGGTGTCGACTTTCACTGGGCGCTGCTCGTCGAAGTAGGCATAGGACGACGGGTTGGCGATGACGTAGCGCAGCTTGATGCCGTCATCCACCAGGCCCGGATGATGCTGGCCGAGCAGGGCAAAACGCTGCACCACTTGGGCGCCACCGGAGTGGCCGGCGATGACGATCTCGGTCAGGGACGGAAACCGCTGGCGATCGCTCAGCCGCGTGATGATCGCGTCCAGCACCGCATAAGAGCTTTGTGGCTTGGGCCCGCTGGACGGCTCGCCGGCCATCCAGTCATTGCCCTGCCAGCGCAGCAGCGAACCGGGCAGCTGGTGACGCTCGATATCGCTCTGATTGAGAAACTGCGGCGCGATCACCAGGGTGGTCGCGCTTTGCCCGGCCTGGCTGGTGGCCTGTTCGGCGCTGTGCAGGTAGGTCTGGGCATTGCGCAGGCGCCCATGGACGATGATCAGTGCCCGCTGGATCTCAGGCAGCGGCTGTTGCCAGTCCTGGCTCAGGCCGACGGCCAGTTCGCCGCCTTCCAGGTTCAACCGCGCGGGGCTGATCGTCTTGACGCCACTTTCCGCTGCCTGCGCGCCGGCGCAGATCATCCATAACGTGAGCAGCACCAGTCCCCGGCGCATTACAGACTCTTCGCCGCGAAGGTGTCGCATTGGCCGATCTGGCCCTGAGTGAAGCCGGCCTTGAACCAGCGTACCCGTTGCGCCGAGCTGCCGTGGGTAAAGGAGTCCGGTACCACGCGGCCCTGGCCTTGCTGTTGCAGGCGGTCGTCGCCGATGGCGTTGGCGGCGTTCAGGGCTTCTTCGATATCCCCCGGCTCCAGCCAGTTCAGGCGCTTCTGCGCATGGTTGGCCCAGACGCCCGCCAGGCAGTCGGCTTGCAATTCCTGGCGCACCAGCAGGCCGCCGTCGCCTTCCATCTGCCGGCCCTGTTGGCGGGCCGCCTGGATCTTCGCCGAGACGCCGAGCAGGGTCTGTACGTGGTGGCCGATTTCGTGGGCGATCACGTAGGCCTGGGCGAAGTCGCCGGCGGCCGAGAAGCGCTGGTCCATCTCGCGGAAGAAGTCCATGTCCAGGTACACCTGCTGGTCGGCCGGGCAATAGAACGGGCCGGTGGCGGAAGTCGCCGAGCCGCAGGCGGAATTCACCCGGCCGCGAAACAGGATGAGCTTGGGTTGCTGGTAGGCGCGTCCGGCCTGCTGGAAGATCTGGCCCCAGGTGTCTTCGGTGTCGCCGAGGATGGAACGGACGAATTCCGCCTGCTCGTCATTGGCTGGCGGCGCCTGGCGGGTCTGCTGGGTGGTGGCGGGCGCCGAGGACTGATCCATCTGCCCGACGAGTTGTCCGAGGATCTGCAACGGGTCCTGGCCGGTGACCCAGCCGATGCCGACGATCAGGATGATGGCGGTCAGGCTCAGGCCCTTGCCGCCGCCAAAGTGCAGACCGCCGCCGCCACCGCCGCCACTGTCATCGCGAGCATCCACCACGTTGTCGCTGCGCCGTCCTTTCTTCCAAAGCATGGGTGAATCCTCGTTTTAATGTGCTGATCAGTGTTGCTGGTGAGCAGGGCCGACGCCAGTCCGATCGTCAGCCTTTTGCATGCACGCTACCATTGCCCGCAGCCGCATCGATTCTGTCGCGACACAGCCGGGGCCTCCTTTGAACATCGATACCCGCATCAAATTCCGTCACCTCGTATGTTTTCTTGAAATGTCTCGCCAGGGCAGCCTGGCGCGGGCGGCGGATGTGCTCGCGGTGAGCCAGCCGGCGATGTCGAAAACCCTCAAGGAACTGGAGGAACTGCTCGACACCCGGCTGTTCGCCCGGAGCAAGGCCGGGCTCAGCCTGACGGAGGCCGGCATGGCTTTTCTGCGTTACGCCGGGCCCTCGGTGCAGGCCCTGCGCGAGGGGGTCAACACTTTGCGCGGCGGTGAATATGCCGCCGGGGTGGTGCGCCTGGGTGTGCTCTCGACCGCCGAAAGCCTGCTGCTGCCGGAAGTGGTGCGGCGCCTGCACGAACGGCATTCGGCGCTGGTGGTGAGCGTGGTCACCGGCCCCAGCGCCTACCTGCTGTCGCAGTTGCGGGTCGGCGATGTCGACCTGGTGGTCGGGCGCATGACGGACAGCCCGCAGATCCAGGGCCTGAGCTTCGAGCATCTGTACAGCGAGTCCATGACCCTGGTGGCGCGCCCCGATCATCCGTTGCTGCACGGACCGCTGGATCGGCATGCGCTGGAGCAGTACCCGCTGGTGTTGCCGCTGGCCGGCACCACCATCCGCAAGTTCGCCGACAGCCTGTTCGTGCAGTGCGGCATCAGCCAGTCGCGCCAGCGCCTGGAAACCCTCTCGGTGGCCTTGAGCCGGCGCTATGCGCTGTCCAGCGATGCGCTGTGGATCGCCCCGCTGGACGCGGTGCGCCTGGACCTGGCCAACGGCGAGCTGCGCGAGATCGACCTCGGGCAGCGCGAGCCGGGTGGCTCGGTGGGCATCTCCAGCAATGCCAGCCTGCCGCTGTCGCTGGCGGCGCAGTGGTGCGTCGAGGTGCTGCGGGAAGTCGGGCAGGCTTATCGCGAGGGGCGTTATCCATAACCTTTTGGTTATGTTCTTGAAGGGCCTTTTCAATAGTCGTCGGGTTGCCGTTGTTTGAAACTGCGCGGGCTGCGCTCCATAAATCAAACAACAGGAGACCGACATGTCTGATGCAGACAGCAGTCGTTTCGTTATCCGTGACCGTAATTGGCATCCCAAGGCCCTGACTCCCGACTACAAGACCTCCGTGGCCCGTTCGCCGCGCCAGGCGCTGGTGAGCATCCCGCAATCGCTGAGCGAAACCAGCGGCCCCGATTTCTCCCATCTGAAGACCGGACGTTTCGATAACGACCTGCTGCTCAACTTCAATAACGGCGGCTTGCCGGTGGGCGAGCGAATCATCGTCGCCGGTCGGGTTTGCGATCAGTACGGCCAGCCGATTCCCCACACCCTGGTGGAGATGTGGCAGGCCAACGCCGGTGGCCGCTACCGGCACAAGAACGACCGCTACCTGGCGCCTCTGGACCCGAACTTCGGCGGCGTCGGCCGGGCCTTGACCGACCGTGACGGCTACTACAGTTTCCGCACCATCAAGCCCGGCCCTTACCCGTGGCGCAACGGTCCGAACGACTGGCGCCCGGCGCATATCCACTTCTCCATCAGCGGGCCGTCGATCGCCACGCGGTTGATCACCCAGCTGTATTTCGAGGGCGACCCGCTGATCCCGCTGTGCCCGATCGTTAAATCGATCGCCAACCCGGAAGCGGTGCAGAGCCTGATCGCGCGCCTGGACATGAGCAGCGCCAACCCGATGGACTGCCTGGCCTATCGCTTCGACATCGTGTTGCGCGGCCAGCGCAAGACCCACTTCGAGAATTGCTGAGGAGCCTGCCATGCCTATCCAATTGCTGCCTGAAACCCCCTCGCAAACGGCCGGACCTTACGTGCACATCGGCCTGGCGCTGGCCGCTGCGGGCAACCCGACCCGCAGCGACGAGATCTGGAACCGGATGGCCGGGCCCGACGCCCAGGGGGAAAAGATCCTGCTGATCGGCCATGTGTATGACGGCAACGGCCATCTGGTGCGCGACTCGTTCCTCGAGTTCTGGCAAGCCAACCATGAGGGTGTCTACGACCCGCTGTTCGATTCGGAGAAAGCCTTCAACAGCTTCGGGCGCACGGCCACCACCTTCGATGCCGGCGAGTGGACGCTGCACACCATCAAGCCGGGCGTGGTGAAGAATGCCGCCGGGGTGCCGATGGCGCCGCACATCAACGTGGCGCTGTTCGCCCGGGGGATCAACATCCACCTGCACACCCGCCTGTATTTCGCCGACGAGCCGGAAGCCAACGCCGCCTGCCCGGTGCTGAACCTGATCGAGCAGCCGCAACGGCGCGACACCCTGCTGGCGCACCCCTGCGAAGTGGACGGGCAGCGGGCGTATCGCTTCGATATCCGCATCCAGGGGGAAGGGGAGACGGTGTTTTTCGATTTCTGATCGGCCATCCTCGACCGCTCTCCCGGGGCGGTCTGGTCTGCCGCATCGGCCGGTTTGCGTCTCCTGCGGAGCCGATCGCAGCCTCGCGGGGCTCGGCAGCGGCTACAGGGATTCCGTGCTTCCTGTAGCCGCTGGCGCAGCCTGCGATAAGGCCCGCAGGGCCTTCCTGCGATCTCAAGTTTGCGTCTCCTGCGGAGCCGATCGCAGCCTCGCGGGGCTCGGCAGCGGCTACAGGAGTTCCATGCTTCCTGTAGCCGCTGGCGCAGCCTGCGATAAGGCCCGAAGGGCCTTCAAGCGATCTCAAGTTTGCGTCTCCTGCGGAGCCGATCGCAGCCTCGCGGGACTCGGCAGCGGCTACAGGGATTCCACGCTTCCTGTAGCCGCTGGCGCAGCCTGCGATAAGGCCCGCAGGGTCTTCCTGCGATCTCAAGTTTGCGTCTCCTGCGCAGCCGATCGCAGCCTCGCGGGGCTCGGCAGCGGCTACAGGGATTCCGTGCTTCCTGTAGCCGCTGGCGTAGCCTGCGATAAGGCCCGCAGGGCCTTCCTGCGATCTCAGGAACCACGCCCTTTTCAAGCTTGATTGCAGCCTTATTCGTAAGCGCTGGCCCCGGCGATATGCCGACCGGCGATGTAGCCGAAGGTCAGCGCCGGGCCGAGATTGATACCGCCGGCGGGGTAGTGGCCGCCCATGATGCTGGCCATGTCGCTGCCGGCGGCGTACAGGCCGGCGATGGCCTGGCCCTGGTCGTCGAGCACCTGGGCGTGGGGGTTGACCTTGAGCCCGGCGAAGGTGCCGAAGCATCCCGGTTGGACCTTCACCGCGTAGAACGGTCCCTGTTCGATGGGCGCCACGCACGGGTTGGGTTGCTGGCGCGGGTCGCCCTGCTTGCGGTTGTAGGGCGTCGAACCCCGGCCGAACTGCGGGTCCTGGCCTTGTCGGGCATGCCGGTTGTATTCCGCCAGGGTGGCGCGCATGCCGTCCGCATCGATGCCGCAGGCCTGGGCCAGTTCCTCGATGCTCTCGCCACGCTTCAGGTAGCCGCTGCGGATAAAGGGCGCCAGTGGCACCGGGAAGGGCCGGGAGATGCCCAGGCCATAGCGGCGCTGGAAGCTGTGGCTGCAGATCAGCCACGATGCCACTTCTTCACCCTCGGGCGCCGCCGCGACCATCGCCCGTACATAGTCGTAGTAACCGTCGGCTTCGTTGACGAAGCGCTGGCCGTTGCGCAGGACGCCGATGATCCCCGGTTTGCCGCGCTCGATGATGTGCGGGAAATGCCCGCGGCTGCCGTCCTTGTAGGGCACCGCGGAAACCGGGGCCCAGGCCACGGGAGATTCCATGTCGGTATCGACCCGGGCACCGACGCTTTCCCCCAGGCGCAAGCCGTCGCCCGAGACTGCCAAGGGCGGCAGGGCCAGATGCTCGTGGCCGGTGGGCGTGCGCGGGAACAGCGCCTTGCGCCGTTCGATGTCGTTGGGGAAACCGCCGGCCGCCAGCACCACCGCCTTGCGGGCGCGGATACGAATGGCCCCCCGGGTGGCGCTGCTGACAATCGCCCCGGTTACCGCGTCGCCGTCGCGCAGCAGCTCGGTGACCGGTGCCGATTCCCAGAGCAGCACGCCCAGGTCCTGCGCCGACTTGGCCAGGCGCGCCACCAGCGCCACGCCATTGACCAGTTGCAGGGCGCGGCGGTGAGTGACGAGGTCGCGCAGGTGGCGGCCGAAGCGCTTGCTCACGTGCCAGGCCGCCGGCAGCGAACGGCTCAGGTTGAGGAAGGCCGCAAGGTCGGCGCCGGCCATGATCGGCATGCCCATGAACGAGGTTTCGCGCAGGGTCTTGCGCAGGCGCTTGAGCAGCGTGCCGACCTCGCGCCCATCGTAGGGCGCGGCGATCACCGAGCGTCCGCCGGTGCCAGCGCCTGGCGTATCGCCGTGGATATCGGCGATGGCGTTGCCGTCGGCGAATTGCAGGGCGGTATGGCGCTCGAAGAACGACACCATGCGCGGGCCGGCTTCGAGGAAGGCGTCGATCATTGCTGGCTGGTAGCGTTCGCCCAGTTCGTGTTTCAGGTAGGTGCGTGGCAGTTCCACGTCCTCGACTATGCCGGCCCGTCGCGCCAGCGGGTTGCACGGCACCCAGGCCCAGCCGCCGGACCAGGCGGTGGCGCCGCCGAACACCGGGTCTTTCTCCACCACTATGACTTTCAGGCCATGCCAGGCCGCAGTCACGGCCGCCGAGAGGCCGGCGGCGCCGGAGCCGACGACCAGCACGTCGCAATCGATATCGGGGTGGTGCAGGGAGGCGGTGGCAGGCATGGAAGAAGCAACTCCGTTAAACGAACAGTTATTATTTTTGGAACTTGATTCCAAAAAATATACGGAGTCGAATAGTCGGCAGCAAGGCGAGGGCAGGATCATCTGCGCCGTGCCGAGGTTTTTATGGGCGGTTATCGAACGATGCCGCGGTGTGTTTCCCATTGCGCCGGTTGTCACTAGAATCGGCCAAATTTCGTCTGGACCCGACCATGGCCGGCAGTCAAATCGAGCGCGTCTTCAGCGTTCTGGAAAGTCTTACCAGCGACCCCCGCGGCCTGCCGATGCAGACCCTGGCCGAGCAACTGGACATCCCCAAAAGCGCCACCCACCGGCTGCTGGCGGAGCTGATCCGCCTGGGCTACGTGCGCCAGAACCCGGACAGCCTGCGTTATCACCTGTCGACCAAACTGGTGGCCATGGGCTTTCGCTACCTGTCCAGCAGCGGCGCGGACATCGTCCAGCCGGTGCTCGACCGGCTGGCCCAGGAAACCGGCGAGCTGGTGCGCCTCGGGGTGATCGAGGACGAGCGCCAGACCTGGATCGCCAAGTCCCAGGGCGCCCGTTCCGGGTTGCGCTACGACCCCGACATGGGGCGCGAGGCGCCGCTGTTCTACACCGCTTCCGGGCACGCCTGGCTGGCCTGCCTGAGCGATGCCGAGGCCTTGTCGCTGGTGGAGCGCCAGGCCGCCGAGATTCCCGCGGACCTGGGCCCGAACGCGCCGCGCTCGAACATCGAACTGCTCGAACGCCTGCGCCTGGCCCGGGAACAGGGTTATGCCTGGGTCGAGGAAAGTTCGGCGGTGGGCACCTCGGCGGTGGCCGCGGTGGTGCGTCATCCGGTCGATGGCCGGGTGGTCGGGGTGCTGAGCATCGCCGGCCCGAGCGCGCGCATGCCGCTGGCGCGCCTGCATGAACTGGCGCCGCTGCTGTTGAAGTTTGCCGATGAGCTTTCGGCTGCCAGCCAGGCTTCCGAGCTTTTCAGCTGAATCTGCAGAATTTCCTGTAGCCGCTGCCGAAGGCTGCGATCGGCCGCGCAGCGGCCGTGAAACTACCTGCCGAGTCTAGCCAGGCACACTGCGATGGCAGGCTTTGCGTCTCCTGTAGCCGCTGGCGTAGGCTGCGATACGCAGGGCCTTCATGATCTCAAGTCTTAAAGCTGTTCGCTGATCGGACACTATTTTGTTTTGCTCTTGTGTGAAAGTGGAACCGAGTTCTAAATATTTGGAATCTCGCGTTCCGATAACAATCACAAGAGGATCCCGTCTTGGACTCGCCTTTGCGCATTGCCCTGGTCGGCGCCGGCAACATGGGCCAGCAGCATTACCAGCACCTCAAGACCCTGACCGAAGCCACACTTTGCGCCGTGGCCGATCCCGGCCCGCAAGCCGCCGGGATCGCCGCGCAGTGGCAGGTGGCGCATTACCTCGACTATCGACAGATGCTCGACCAGGCCCGCCCCGACGCGGTGATAGTCGCCAACCCGAACAACCTGCACGTCGGCACCGCCCTGGATTGCCTGGCGGCCGGGGTGCCGATGCTGCTGGAGAAACCGGTCGGCGTGCACCTGGATGAAGCGCGTGAACTGGTGGCCGCCGTGAAAAACAGCGGCGTGCCGGTGCTGGTAGGCCACCACCGGCGCCACAACCCGCTGATCGTCCGCGCCCATGCGCTGGTGCAAGGCGGGGCATTGGGCCGGCTGACCACGGTCACCGCGCTCTGGCAATTGCAGAAGCCCGACAGCTATTTCGAGATTCCCTGGCGCCGTGAGCCCGGGGCCGGGATGCTGCTGACCAACCTGATTCACGACCTCGATCTGCTGCGCCACCTGTGCGGTGAGGTGCATCAGGTGCAGGCCGTCACCAGCAATGCGGTGCGTGGTTTCGCCAACGAGGATTGCGCTGCCGTCCTGCTGCAATTCGCCAACGGCGCCCTGGGCAGCCTGACCGGTTCCGACGCAGTGGCGGCGCCCTGGAGCTGGGAGCTGGATTCCGGCGAGAACCCGGTGTATCCGCGCCAGGCCGACCAGCCGTGCTACCTGCTGGCCGGCACCGCTGGCGCCCTGAGCATTCCGCAACTCAAGCGCTGGCATTACGCCGAGGCCGGTGCCGGCTGGCATCAGCCGTTGCTGGCGGTCGAGGAACCTTTCACCGCCGCCGAAGCCCTGCGCCTGCAATTGCAGCATTTCGTCAAAGTGGCGCGGCGCGAGGTCGAGCCGCTGGTCAGCGTGGCCGATGCGGCGCGGACCCTGGCGCTGATCGAGGCGATCCGCGAAGCGGCGGCGACCGGTCGCGCCTGCGCCCCGGCGCTGATCGAGGGATGAACATGAGCGAACGCATTCTTTCCCTGGCCAGCCTCACGGTGCTGGAAATTTCACCGCCGCAGATGGTCGAGGTGGCGGCCCGCGCCGGTTACAGCCACGTCGGTTTGCGCCTGGTGCCGGCGACGCCGCAGGAGCATCACTTTGCCCTGGTGGCCGATGCCGAGCTGCGCCGGCAGACCCTCAGCCGCCTGCGCGACACCGGCATTTGCGTGCTGGATGTGGAGATCCTGCGGCTCAAACCGCAAACCCGGGTCGCGGATTTCGAAGTGGTGCTGGCGGTCGGCGCCGAGTTCGGCGCCAGCGAGCTGCTGGTGGCCGGCAACGACCCCGACGAGGCGCGCATGACCGAGCGCTTCGCCGAACTTTGCGACCTGGCGTCGATCTACGGCTTGCACCCGCACCTGGAGTTCATGCCCTGGACCGATGCGCGCGATCTGCAACAGGCGGTGCGGGTGGTGGAGAACGCCGGTCGCGACAACGCCGCGGTGCTGGTGGACGCATTCCACTTCGATCGCTCGGCCTCGCGCCTGGAGGATCTGGCAAAGGTCGCGCCGTCACGGCTGCGTTATGCCCAGCTGTGCGACGTGGCCGGCCCGCGCCCGGACGATATGCAGGAGATCCTGCGTCAGGCCCGCAACGAGCGGCGTTTCCCCGGGGATGGCGATTGCGACCTGGCGGGGCTCTTGCATTGCCTGCCGGCCAACCTGCCGTTGAGCCTGGAGATTCCCACGGTGAAATTGCTCGAGCAGGGCGTCGGCGCCCTGGAGCGGGCACAGATGGCGTTGGACAAGACCCGGGCGTTGTTGGCCCGGATTTAATGGATAGCCCTGATGGCCCTATCGCGGGCAAGAACTGGGCGTCCCCCCTGCTCCTACAGACGGTGTTGACCGTAGGAGCGAGGCTTGTCCGCGAAGCTGTTTCTACAAACAAACCCTATCTTGAGAGACCCCGCGGATGACCCTCAGCACACCCCTTTCCGGTGTCAACCAGCCCTTCAAGGGCATCCTGCTGGTCGTCGTGGCGACCTTCCTGTTCGCCAGTCACGACGCCCTGTCGAAATACCTTTCGGGGTTCTATCCGATCGTGATGGTGGTCTGGGCCCGCTACCTGGTTCATACCCTGCTGATGGCCGGGATCTTCCTGCCGCAATCGGGCCTGCGGGTGTTGCGCACCAAGCGGCCGTTGCTGCAGCTGGCGCGGGCCTTGTGCCTGCTCAGCACCAGCCTGCTGTTCACCTCGGCGCTGCTGTTTATCCCGCTGGCCGAAGCCACCGCGGTCAACTTCCTGGCGCCGGTGCTGGTCACTGCATTGTCGGTGCCGCTGCTGGGCGAGCGGGTCACGAAGGGCCAGTGGCTGGCGGTGATCTGCGGTTTTATCGGCGTGCTGATCATCGTTCACCCGGGTGGCGACCTGTTCACCCCGGCGGTGCTGCTGCCTTTCTGCTCGGCGCTGTTTTTCTGCTTTTACCAACTGCTGACCCGCAAGCTCGCCGAGCACGACAGCCCGACCACCAGCAACTTCTTCGCCGGCCTGTGCAACACCCTGGTGATGAGTGCGCTGGTGCCGTTCTTCTGGCAGGTGCCGAGCGTTATCCATGGCGTGCTGATGCTGGCGCTGGGGGCCTGCGGCATGACCGCCCACCTGTTCCTGACCCAGGCATTCCGCCACGCGGCACCGGCGCTGCTGGCGCCCTTCGGCTATTGCCAGATCGTCTTCGCCGGGCTGCTGGGTTGGTTGTTGTTCAGCCATACGCCGCAGCCGATCACCCAGCTGGGCATCGCGGTGATCTGCCTCAGCGGCCTGGCGGCTGCCTGGCAACAACGCCAGCGCTGAGCGGCATTCGTAACGGGGCGTCAGTTGCCGGCGTTGGGCGGCATCGACCGAGAGAAGAGGGCGGAGGGAGAAAAAAAGCAGGCCCGGAACCGGGCCTGCGAGAGGAAAGTGTCAGTCTTCCACTTTCGGAATCTTGCGCGGAGCCATGAAGTACATCCAGGTCAGGGCGATGAAGTACATCGCCGGGATCAGGGTGAACAACACGGTGTAGTTGTTGTTGGTGACGGTCAGGATATGGCCCACCAGCTGGGTCATGAACATGCCGCCGATGGCCGCGCACATGCCGCCGAACCCGAACACCGTGCTCATCATGTGCTTGGGCGTGTAGTCCATCACCAGGCTCCAGATGTTGGCGGTCCAGGCCTGGTGCGCGCCGATGGCCAGGGAGATGGCGAACACCGCCAGCCACAGATTGCTGGCGCCCGCGGCCATGATCACACCGACGATGCAGCAGGCGAACAGCAGCATGGACATCAGGCGCGCCTTGATCGGGTTGACGCCGCGGCCGATCAGGAACGACGAGAGGATGCCACCGCCGACGCTGCCGAAGTCGGCGGTCAGGTAGATGATGATCAGCGGGATACCCATCTGGGTCACGTTGATGCCCAGGTTGTACTGCTGGTTGAGGAACGGCGGCAGCCAGTACAGGTAGAACCAGAACACCGGCGCGGTGATCGAGTAGGCCAGGGCGAAGGCCCAGGTGCCGCGCATGCGCAGGATGCGCGAGAAAGGCACGCGGGTCTGTTCCGGTTCGACTTCTTTCTGGATGTACTCGAGCTCGGACTGTTTGACGCTCGGGTGATCTTCCGGGTTGAAGTACTTCAGGCCCCAGAACAGCAGCCAGATACCGCCCAGCGCGGCCATGCACAGGAACGCCGCCTGCCAGCCCCAGGCGTGCAGGATCAACGGCAGCAGCATCGGGGTGAACATGGCGCCGACGTTGGTCCCGGCGTTGAAGATGCCGGTGGCCACCGCGCGTTCGCCGGCCGGGAACCACAGGCGCGTGGTCTTCACGCAGGCCGGGTAGTTGGCGGCCTCGGTCAGCCCGAGGATGAAGCGGCAGACCATGAAGCCTGCGGCCGAGGTGGCCAGGCCGTGGGCGCCGGTGGCCAGGCTCCACAGCAGCACGGCGAAGAAGAACACGCGCTTGACGCCGACCCGGTCGATCAACCGTCCTTGCAGGACGAAACCGACGGCGTAGCCGACCTGGAACCAGAAGTTGATGTTGGCGTAGTCCATCGCCGTCCAGCTCATTTCCTTGGCCAGGATCGGCTGCATCACACCCAGGGCGGCGCGGTCGATGTAGTTCAGGGTGGTGGCGAAGAACACCAGGGCGAGCATGCCCCAGCGGGTCTTGCCGACCGCCATGGCGCCGCGGATCTTGTCGCCGATGCCGCCGGAGGCGGTGCCGAGGCTCGGGGCCATGCGGGAGCTTTGAGAAGGAATCATGTGTGCCATCCGTTCAATGACTGACGAGGGACAACTCGTCGGGACTCAAGGGCGCGTGATCGATCGTCGGCTGGGCGGCCGGGCCGCGGGTGAACTCGATGATCGATCGGCTGAGTGCTTTGCTCGACGCGCACCGGGCGCGACGATTGAAAGCGGTCGGGTCAGCGTGCAAGCACGGTTCAGCCCAGGGGCCGTAGTGTGTCCGTCTGAAGGCGGCTGTTGGAAGTCTGGCCAGGTGAAAGCCGGAGGACCGGGCAGAGAGGTGTGGCGTTGAGTGCAAGCATGAGGGTGTACCCGATTTTTGAAATTTTTATGGTGTGTTCTGGGTCTTTGGCGATTGAAGCCGGCAGTTCGGTGCCGGCTCAATGTGCTGTCGATGGTGCGCAGTGGACGAAAAGTCGTCAATTCGCCAACGGCCATTTTGTTCGATAATCGCACGAAAAACTAACTGGTTCGTACACTTTGAATTGCTGTCTGTAATGCCCGGCTCAATAATCCGCCCCATCCAATAACAAACGTGCACCTGTAGCCGCTGCCGCAGGCTGCGATCGTCCGCGAAGCGGGCACGGGATCTTCAGTGCGCTGGAGGACCTGCGGCAGCGGCTACAGGCACGGCGCCCGATCTGTGGTCATTACCGGGAGTTGAAACATGCAGCGTTCCATTGCCACCGTCTCCTTGAGCGGTACCCTGCCGGAAAAGCTCGAAGCCATTGCCGCCGCCGGTTTCGACGGCGTGGAGATTTTCGAGAACGACCTGCTCTATTACGACGGCAGCCCCCGGGAAATCCGCCAGATGTGCGCGGACCTGGGCATCGCCATCACCCTGTTCCAACCCTTTCGCGACTTCGAAGGCTGCCGCCGCGACCGCCTGCAACGCAACCTGGAACGTGCCGAGCGCAAGTTCGACCTGATGCAGGAACTGGGCACCGACCTGGTGCTGGTGTGCAGCAATGCCGCCGCCGACAGTGTCGGCGATCGGCAGATCCTGGTGGACGACCTGCGCCTGCTGGCCGAGCGCGCCGGCAGCCGTGGCCTGCGGATCGGCTACGAAGCCCTGGCCTGGGGCCGGCACGTCAATACTTATCAACAGGTCTGGGACATCGTTCGCGAGGCCGACCATCCAAGCCTCGGTGTGCTGCTCGACAGCTTCCACACCCTGTCGCTCAAGGGCGACCCGGCGGCGATCGCCGAGATCCCGGGGGACAAGATCTTCTTCGTGCAGATGGCCGACGCGCCGATCCTGGCCATGGACGTGCTGGAGTGGAGCCGGCATTTTCGCTGCTTCCCGGGGCAGGGCGATTTCGACCTGCCGGGGTTCCTCGCGCCGATCATCAAGAGCGGCTACACCGGGCCTTTGTCCCTGGAGATCTTCAACGACGGTTTCCGCGCCGCGCCACCTCGGGCCAACGCCGCGGACGGCCTGCGTTCGCTGCTGTACCTCGAGGAGAAGACCCGCCAGCGCCTGGCGCAGGAAGCCACGCCGGTGGCCAATATCGATACGCTGTTCGCGCCGCCGCCGGCCAGTGAATACGGCGGCACCGAGTTTCTCGAGTTCGCCGTGGACGAAGCGCTGGGCGCCAAGCTCGGCGGCTGGCTGGAACGCCTGGGGTTTGCCAAGGCCGGCCAGCATCGCTCGAAGAACGTCAGCCTGATGCGCCAGGGCGATATCAATCTGATCCTCAACTCCGAACCTTATTCCTTTGCCCACAGCTTCTTCGAAGCCCACGGCCCCTCGGTGTGCGCCACGGCGATCCGGGTCAAGGACAGCGCCAAGGCGCTGGAGCGCGCGGTGGCCTACAAGGGCCAGCCGTACCGCGGGCTGGTGGGCCCCAACGAACTGGAACTGGCCGCGGTGCGCGAGCTGGATGGCAGCCTGATCTACCTGGTGGATCAGGAGCAGGGCGGGAACCTGTACGACACCGATTTCAATATGCTCCCCGGGGTCGTGGCCAAGGGCGGCCTCAAGCGCATCGACCACATGGCCATGGCGCTGCCGGCCGATAACCTCGACAGCTGGGTGCTGTTCTACAAGAGCCTGCTGGATTTCACCGCCGACGACGAAGTGGTGCTGCCCGATCCCTACGGGCTGGTGAAGAGCCGGGCGCTGCGCAGCCGTTGCAGCACCATCCGTCTGCCGCTGAACATTTCCGAGAACCGCAAGACCGCGATCTCCCATGCGCTGTCCAGTTATGGCGGCTCGGGCGTGCATCACATCGCCTTCGATTGCGACGACATCTTTGCCGAAGTCAGCCGGGCCAAGGAGGCGGGCGTGCCGCTGCTGGACATCCCGCTGAACTACTACGACGACCTGGCGGCGCGCTTCGATTTCGACGACGAGTTCCTCAGCGAGCTGGCCTACTACAACGTGCTCTATGACCGCGATGCCCAGGGCGGCGAGCTGTTCCACGTCTACACCGAACCGTTCGAGGGGCGCTTCTTCTTCGAGATCATCCAGCGCAAGAATGGCTATGTCGGTTATGGCGCGGCGAACGTCGCGGTGCGCCTGGCGGCCATGGCCAAGTCGCGCAGTGGCGGGGTGCGACAGGCCAAGTTGTAGGAGTTTCGTAACGGCGGCGGCAAAGGGCCGCCGTCCTGCTTTCCTTCGCTGCGCGACGCGGCCCATAATCGCCCGCGTGTGCAGCGATGGCCGTGAGCCCCAGAATGACAATGACCACAGAACTCTCCGTAGCGCCCGAGCAGTCCGTGAACGAGCCGCGCAAGAGTCGCAAGAACAACCCGGAAAAGACCCGCGAGAACATTCTGCAAGAAGCCATTGTGGAGTTTGTGCAGCAGGGCCTGTCCGGCGCTCGGGTGGATGCCATCGCCGAGCGCATCCACACCTCCAAGCGCATGATCTATTACTACTTCGGCAGCAAGGAGCAGCTGTACGTCGAGGTGCTGGAGAAGCTCTACGGCGATATCCGCAGCACCGAGAGCCGCCTGCACCTGGCGGAGCTGGCGCCGCGCGATGCGATTCGCCGGCTGGTGGAGTTCACCTTCGATCACCATGATCGCAACGTCGATTTCGTGCGCATCGTCAGCATCGAGAACATCCACAACGCCGAGTACGTGAAGCGCTCCGAGGCGATCAAGGCGATGAACAACACCATCCTCCATGCCCTGGGCGAGATCCTGCAGCGCGGGGTCGACGAGGGCGTGTTCCGCGCCGGCCTGGACGCTCTGGATGTGCACTTGCTGATCAGTTCGTTCTGCTTCTACCGCGTGTCCAACCGCCACACCTTCGGCGAGATCTTCCAGATCGACCTGCCCGACGAGGCGATCAAGCAGCGTCACCGCGAGATGATCTGCGAGTCGGTGCTGCGTTACTTGCAGGCCTGATCGCCTAGAGGGATGAATCCCGTTGCCGGTCGATCAGACGGCACAGGGTTGCAACCGCATCCTGCATCGACTCCGCCCGGGTATTGCCAAAGCCCATCAACAAGCCAGGACGTGGCTGACCCTGGGCGCCAACGAAAAAACCTGACAGCGGCGCGACGCCGATTTTTCGGGCATGGGCGGCGGCAGCGATAGCCTGGTCGTCGAGCCCATCGGGCAGTTCGGCGAGCAGATGCAACCCGGTAGCGCTGCTGGCTACCGTCATACGCTCGCTGCCGGCGTCGTGAATGGCCGCCAGCAAGGCTGCGCGACGTTGCGCATAAACCGCCTGGCTACGCCGGATATGGCTGCCGAGGTGGCCATTGCCGATGAACTCCGCCGCCGTCGCCTGGAGTGACAAAGGTACGCGGTGGCCGCTGCCATTGCGCACGTCGCGCAACAGGTCCACCACCGCCTCGGGGGCGACCAGGAACCCCAGGCGCAGACCCGGCGCCAGCAGCTTGCTCAAGGTCCCCACATAGATCACCCGCCCCTGATTGCCGTCCAGGGCCTTGAGCGCCGGTGTTGGCGCGCCGCCGTAGCGAAACTCGCTGTCGTAATCGTCTTCGAGGATGAAGGCATTGGCGTCGTGGGCCCATTGCAGTAAGGCCAGGCGTCGCGCCAGGCTCATGCCGACCCCCAGGGGATACTGGTGCGAAGGCGATACCAGCGCCAGCCTGGCGTCTGGCGCGAGCCGGCGGCCGGCCTGCACATCCAGCCCTTCTTTATCCACGGGAACGCCCACCGCCTGCACGCCAGCCAGCAACACGCTGCGGTAGGCCGCATCGTAGCCGGGGTTCTCGACCCAGACGCGATCCCCCTGGTCGGTGAGCGCCAGTGTTGCAATCGACACCGCCGCTTGGGCGCCGGGGGTAATCACGATGTGACGGGCCTGGCAGACCACCCCGCGTGCCGCGCCCAGGTAAGCCGCCAGGGCTTCGCGTAATGGCAGGAAACCCTGTGGGTCGCCGTAGGACAGGTCGGGAAGTGGCCGGCGTCGCCAGAACCGGCCCTCCAGGCGCCCCCACAGGGCATAGGGAAAGGCGTCCAGCGCCGGCAGGCCCGGAGTCAGCGGCCAGGCGGCGGGGACCATGGACATCGAGTCGTTCCCCGTCAACGCCCGGGCCCGGGTGGAGCCGATGACGGCCTCTGTCCGGGCGGGCGGCGAGGCCGTTGGTTCGGCGATGCGGGCCATGACATAGGTGCCCGAACCTGTCCGGGCCTCCAGGAACCCCTCGGCGATCAACTGCCCATAGGCCTCGGTCACGGTCATGCGGGACAGCCCCAGCTGGGCCGCCAACACACGTGAGGCTGGCAGGCGGATGCCGGCCTTGACGCTGCCATCGGCGATGCCTTTGCGCAGGAACAACAGCAATTGCTCGCGCAAGGACAAGTGGCCGTCCTTGGCCAGTTGCAGACGGTTCCAGATGGGATAGGCGGTTTTACGGGTTTTCATCGGGGGCCTGTGGGTCGTCGGACTGCGCGACAAGCTGGAAAAGTGGTCTGGGATATTGATGGAAAGTGGATATTTTATATAGACCATTACCTGCCGATACTCCCTCGCCTTGCCAACACATCCAGAGGGGCCCACCGATGAAAACCGCCAGCATCAGAATCGCTGACCTGCTGCATCCGAGCGTTGCCGCGCTGATTTCGGTCATCGTCAATTACGGGGGCACCTTTATTCTGGTTTTCCAGGGGGCCAAGGCGGCCGGGCTGAGTCCCGAGCAAACCGCTTCGTGGATCTGGTCGATCTCGATCGGCGTCGGTCTGACCGGCGCCTGGCTGAGCTATCGCTACCGCGAGCCGATCATTACCGCCTGGTCGACACCGGGCGCGGCCTTCCTGATCGCGGTACTGCCGAGCACGCCTTACCCGGAAATGATCGGCGCCTTCATGTTGTCGGCTGTCGGCTTCGTCGTGCTGGGGATATCGGGCTATTTCGAGCGGGTGGTGAAGCTGATCCCGCCGGGAATCGCAGCGGGTCTGCTGGCGGGCATTTTGCTGCGCTTCGGGATCGGCGCTTTCGACGGGGCCGGGGTCGATCCGCTGCTGGTGGGCGCGCTGCTGCTCAGCTATGTGCTGCTACGCCGCTTTACCGCGCGTTATGCGATTGTCGGGGTATTGCTGATCGGCATCGTGCTGTTGCTCGGGTTGGGGCAGGTCAGTTTCGCCAGCCTTGAACTCAAGCCGGCCCTGCCGGTGCTGACCTTGCCGGTGTTCTCGCTGAATGCGCTGCTGAGCGTGGCCCTGCCGTTGTTCCTGATCACCCTGACCGGCCAGTACATGCCCGGCATGCTGGTGCTGCGCAACGATGGGTTCAAGACCAGCGCCAATCCGATTCTCACGACGACGGGGCTGGGCTCCTTGTTGATGGCGCCGTTCGGTTCCCATGCATTCAATGTCGCTGCGATTACCGCCGCCATCTGTACGGGCAAGGAGGCGCATGAGGAGCCCGCCAAGCGTTATCTGGCCGGGCTCGCTTGTGGGGTGTTCTATCTGCTGGTGGGGATTTTCGGCAGCACCCTGGCGGCGCTGTTCGTGGTCCTGCCGGCGACCTTTATCACCACCCTGGCGGGCCTGGCCCTGTTGGGTGCGATCGGCGGCAGCCTCGCCACCGCGCTGGTCGAGCCGAGTGGCCGGGAAACCGCCTTGATCACCTTCCTGGCGACCGCTGCCAATATCACCTTGTTCGGTTTGGGCGGCGCGTTCTGGGGCTTGCTGGCGGGGTTGCTGGCGCACGGCGTGATGCACGGCCGGCTGCGGCCAGTCGGTCGTCAGGAACGTGCGTAGTCGCAAGGGGAGGAGTGCAACGAGGTGCCTGACCGTGCGGCAGGCATCGGTCGAGAGCGGAGCCGATCACAGCCCCGCCCTGAGCCGCTCATGCATTGTCAGCCATTCATGCTCTGGAAATGCGCGAGCATGCGCTGGGCATTTGGCGTTATGCCGCTGAACAGCTCGAACGCCTTCACCGCCTGAAACACCGCCATGTTGCCGCCGTCCAGGGTGCGGCAACCGAGGGCGCGGGCATTGCGCAGCAACTCGGTTTCCAGGGGGAAGTAGACGATCTCCGCGACCCACAACCCAGGGCGCAGCAACTCGACCGGCACCGGCATGCCCGGCAGCTTGGCCATGCCCATCGGCGTGGTGTTCACCAGGCCGTCGGCGGCGGCCAGGGTGGCGGGCAGGTCGACGCCGGCCTTGGCCCGGCCGGGGCCGAAATGCTGGTTGAGGTTGTCCGCCAGGCTCTGGGCGCGGGCGCTTTCCACATCGAAGATGCTCAGTTGCTGCACGCCTTCGCTGAGCAGCGCATGGGCCACCGCCGCACCGGCGCCGCCGGCGCCCATCTGCACCACACGCTCCAGGGCCACGCCCTGCAAACCGCGGCGGAAACCTTCGGCAAAACCCAGGCAATCGGTGTTGTGGCCGACGCGCTTGCCGTCCTTGAGCACCACGGTGTTCACCGCGCCGATGCCGCGGGCTTCCGGCGACAGCTCATCGAGCAGCGGGATGATGCTCTGCTTGCAGGGAAAGGTGATGTTCAACCCGGTGAAGTTCATGCGCTCGGCGGCCAGCAGCAGGTCGGGCAGGGCGTTGCTGTCGAGTTGCAGCTGGTCCAGGTCGATCAGTCGGTACAGGTAGCGCACGCCCTGGGCGTCGCCTTCGTGTTCATGCAGTGCCGGGGTGCGCGAGGCCTGGATGCCGGCGCCGATCAGTCCGGCCAGTACTGTGTTCTGCTGGGTCATGCCTGGGCTCCTTGAAAACGCTGGCTGAAATGCGCCAGTGCCAGGCGATAGCCATGGCTGCCGAAGCCGCACATTACCGCCAGGGCGATGCCCGAGACAAAGGAGTGATGGCGAAACGGTTCGCGGGCGTGGACGTTCGACAGGTGCACTTCGATCACCGGCAGCTCACTGGCCACCAGGGCGTCGCGGATCGCCACCGAGGTGTGGGTCCAGGCCGCCGGGTTGATCACGATCCCGGCGCAACGGCCACGGGCGCCGTGAATCCAGTCCAGCAGTTCGCCTTCGTGGTTGGTCTGGCGAAACTCCACGGTCAGGCTGAACTCCTCGGCGGCACGCCCGCACAGGGCGGAAATGTCGGCCAGGGTCTCGTGACCGTAAGTAGCGGGTTCGCGGGTGCCAAGCAGGTTCAGGTTCGGGCCGTTGAGCACCAGAACGATAGGGCGCATGAGGGGAATTCTCCGTTGTTATTGTGGGCGCGGCTTGAGCGGCCAGCGGTTGGAGCTAAATTGTACTAACTAGTTAATTTGGTCAATTGCGGCTGGATGGGGGACGGCGGGTCCTGTCATTAAGTGTTCGCTGATCGAACATATTCATGCCGCTGCCAGCAATAAAAGCCGGTACTGCAAGAAGGGCTTGCCACCTGGCCAGGGTTGCCGGAGCTTGCGGAACCGATCTCAATCACCCCAGGCGACGGTTCATCAATAAGAAAGGCGCAGGCGTTGGCATGCTAGGCAGTGGCCACAAAAAAGCCGTCGCAGGGACGGCTTTTTTGTGGTCCGCGACAGGCTATCAACGCCGGGTCAGCAAGACCCCGGATTCCATGTGGTGGGTCCACGGGAACTGGTCGAACATCGCGCAGCGGGTGATGCGGTGGGTGTCGTGCAACTGGGCGATGTTGGCCGCCAGCGTCTCCGGGTTGCACGAGATGTACAGGATGTTGTCGAAGCGTCGGGTCAGCTCGCAGGTGTCCGGGTCCATGCCGGCGCGCGGCGGGTCGACGAACACGCTGCCGAATTCGTAGCTCTTCAGGTCCACGCCTTGCAGGCGGCGGAACGGACGCACTTCGTTCAGCGCCTCGGTCAGCTCTTCGGCGGACAGACGCACCAGGGTGACGTTCTCCACCGCGTTTTCGCCGAGGTTGCTCAGGGCCGCGTTGACCGAGGTCTTGCTGATCTCGGTGGCCAGCACCTTGCGTACCCGGGTGGCCAGGGGCAGGGTGAAGTTGCCGTTGCCGCAGTACAGCTCCAGCAGGTCGTCCGGGCGATCGCCCAGGGCGTCGTAGGCCCAGTTGAGCATCTTCTGGTTGACCGTGCCGTTAGGCTGGGTGAAGGCGCCTTCCGGTTGGCGGTAACTGAAGGTGCGCCCGCCGACTTCGAGTTTTTCCACCACGTAATCGTGGCCGATCACTTCGCGCTTGCCCTTGGAGCGGCCGATGACGCTGACGTTCAGCTCGGTCGCCAGCTTGCTCGCCGCGGCGTGCCAGTGTTCGTCCAGCGGGCGGTGATAACACAGGGTGATCATCGCGTCGCCGGCCAGGGTGGTGAGGAACTCGACCTGGAACAGCTTGTGGCTCAAGGCGCTGCTGGCTTGCCAGGCGGCCTTGAGTTGCGGCATCAGCTGATTGATGCGCTGGCTGGCGATCGGGAACTCCTCGATCAGGATCGGCGTGCGTTTGTCTTCCTGGGAAAACATCGCGTAATGACGCTCGCCGGCTTCGCGCCACAGGCGAAACTCCGCGCGCAGGCGGAAGTTCTGCAGCGGCGAGTCGAAGACCTGCGGCTCGGGGGCATCGAACGGCGCCAGCAGTTCACGCAGGCGCGCGACCTTGTCGGCGAGCTGGGTGGCGTAAGCCTGGGAATCGAAAGTCATGCGTTGAACCAACCCAACTTGATCACAAACAGTACCGACAGGATCACCAGCGGCGCGTTCAACTCACGGGCGCGGCCCGACAGCAGCTTGATCGCGGTCCAGGCAATGAAGCCGAAGGCGATGCCGTTGGCGATGGAGTAGGTGAACGGCATGGCCAGGGCGGTGACTACCACGGGCGCGGCGACGGTGATGTCGTCCCAGTCTATTTCCGCCAGGCCCGAAGTCATCAGCACCGCGACGAACAGCAGCGCAGGCGCGGTGGCGAAGGCCGGCACGCTGGCCGCCAGTGGCGAGAAGAACAGCGCCAGGAGGAACAGGATCGCCACGACGATGGCGGTCAGGCCGGTGCGGCCACCGGCGCTGACGCCGGCTGCGGACTCGATGTAGCTGGTGGTGGTCGAGGTGCCCAGCAGGGAACCGGCCATGGCCGCGGTGCTGTCGGCGATCAGGGCCCGGCCCATTTTCGGCATGTGGCCGTCCTTGCCCATCAGGCCGGCGCGCTTGGCGACGCCGATCAGGGTGCCGGAGTTGTCGAACAGGTCGACGAACAGGAAGGCGAAGATCACGCTGACCAGGCCGATGTCCAGCGCGCCCTTGATGTCCAGTTGCAGGAAGGTCGGGGCCAGCGAAGGCGGCATCGAGGTCACGCCGCCAAACGGGGTGAAGCCCAGGGCGATGGAGACGATGGTCACCGACAGGATGCCGATCAGTACCGCGCCGCGGACCTTCAGGGCTTCCAGGGCGACGATCAGGGCGAAGCCCAGGGTCGCGAGGATCGGCGCTGGTTGCTTCAGATCACCGAGGCCGACCATGGTCGCCGGGTTGCCGACCACGATGCCGGCGTTGTGCAGGGCGATCAGCGCCAGGAACAGGCCGATACCGGCGGCGATCGCCGAGCGCAGCGGCAACGGGATGCTGTTGATGATCCATTCGCGGATCTTGAAGATCGACAGCAGGAAGAACAGCACCGCCGAAATGAACACCGCGCCCAGCGCCACTTGCCAGGTATGGCCCATGTGCAGGACCACGGTGTAGGTGAAGAAGGCGTTCAGGCCCATGCCCGGAGCCAGGGCGATCGGGTAGTTGGCGATCAGGCCCATCACGGTCGAGCCGATGGCGGCGGCCAGGCAGGTGGCGACGAACACCGCACCTTTGTCCATGCCGGTCTCGCCGAGGATGCTCGGGTTGACGAAGAGAATGTAGGCCATGGCCAGGAAGGTCGTGACGCCCGCAAGAATCTCGGTCCGCACGTTGGTGTTGTGTGCCTTGAGTTGAAACAGCCTTTCCAGCATGTCTGCTCCCCGTGGCGCGCTGGGCGCCGTGAATGTATCGACCCAGACAGCAAAGCACAGACCATAAAAAAGCGTCCGGGGATTTTGTGCGGGTCGGAAAAAGCCGCGCATCATACCAGCAGCGTAAGGCTATGGCTGCGATCGTCGGCGATGTTTTGCCCGGGTGGCGACTGGGGCATACTGCGCCGACGTTTTGGGGGGACTTATGCACAGCACGATAAAAGCGATGACCTTGGCGGTAGTGGCCAGCAGTCTGTGGTTGGGGACGGCGCCGGCCATGGCCCGTTCCGCACCGCCCTTGAGCCAGGTGGAAATCCTCAAGGTCGAGTCGTCGTCCTGCGGCCTGGAGGATGTGTCGGACGGGCGCGACAAGACCGCCTGCGATCACCAGGGGCCGAACATCAAGGTGTACGTGCTGGAAATCGGCTACGGCCGCCAGCCCCGCGTGGCGCTGGATGGCTTCGAGGTCAACGGCACGCGCGCGGCGGTCTGCGAAGAGGGTTCGAGCCTGGTGCCGTGCGGCAACTCCGGGATCACCGTCGGCTACATCTATACCTTCGACCTGGCCGGCAAGCAGGAAGGCACCTTCACCTTCAGCAACACCTCGCTGAATGCGCCGGGCAACAGCATGAGCGCGCAGATCTACATCAAGTAACGGCAGCGTCCGAACGCGGAGGGCTTTAAAGCTGACTAAGCTTTAAAGACCCTACCGCGGACACAGCCCATGACCTTTAGAGCCCTGATTCCCCTCGCCGAGGGTGTCGACGACCTGCAAAGCGTGACCCTGATCGATGTGCTGCGCCGCGCTCAAGTCGAAGTGCTGGTGGCCAGTATCGAAGGGCGGCGCATGCTCACCTGCGCCCGCGGCACCCGGATGACCGCCGACGGCATGCTGGTGGATGTGCTGGCCCAGAACTTCGACCTGATCGTGCTGCCCGGTGGCGCGGTTGGCGCGCAGCACCTGGCGGCCCATCAACCGCTGATGCAATTGGTCAAGGACCAGGCCGCCGCCGGGCGCTTGTTCGCCGGCATCGCCGAAGCACCGGCCCTGGCCTTGCAGAGTTACGGGGTGCTGCGCCAGCGGCGCATGACCTGCCTGCCCAGCGCCAGCCATCAGCTGTCGGGCTGCAACTTCGTCGACCAGCCGGTGGTGGTGGATGGCAACTGCATCACCGCGCAAGGCTCGGGGGCGGCCCTGAGTTTCGCCCTGACCCTGGTGGAGCAACTGTGCGGCAGGGGCCGGCGGACGGTGGTGGAGGGGGAGTTGCTGGTTTAGCGATCAGCAGACATGAGCGGCAATGGGCTCGATGCGCGGTAACAAGGCTTGTTCGGTCTGCCAGATATCGTAGTCCGCCTGTACCGCCAGCCAGACCTTGGCTTTACCTATTCCGGCGCGTTCCAGCCTTACCGCCAGTTCCGGCCGGATCGGCGCGTGGCCGTTCAGCACCTTGGAGAGATGGGGGCGGGCATAGCCAAGATGCCTGGCCAGTTCCGTCACGCTGATTCCCAACTCGGGCAATACGTCCACACGCAGTGTTTCACCGGGATGTGGCGGGTTGTGCATGGGCATGATCCTGCCTCCTGTTCAGTGGTAATCCAGATAGTCGACCAGCTCGATATCCGAACCCGTAAAACGAAAAATCACTCGCCAATTGCCCGATACGGTCAGTGACCAGTATTCGCGACGCTCGCCCTTGAGCGGATGCAACCGCCATCCCGGGAGGTCGAGGTCGTCAGGCTCTGTCGCGTGATCCATGAAAGGCAGCATGCGCGCCAGGCGCCTCGCATGATCGGCTCGGATCCCTCGAGTCGATCCCGTTTCATAGAAGGCCTTGAGGCCTTTGTGCTGAAAGGACTTGATCATGCGGCGAGTGTAAGGCGATACCTTACACTCTTCCCATCGGATATGTATTGCAGCGCGTGAATCGGACGATCAACGGCGACGTCCTGTGAGCTTCCTGCCTGTCTCGAATCAGGCCTTGGCTTCTTCTTCCGCCGGCGCATGCATGCGATCGCGATGGGCCAGGGTCGGGAACAGTTTTATCCACACCCCGGTCACCAGCAGGGTGCCGACTCCGCCGAGGACCACCGCCGGCACGGTGCCGAACCAGTGGGCAGTGAGCCCGGACTCGAACTCGCCGAGCTGGTTGGAGGCGCCGATGAACAGGCCGTTCACGGCGCTGACCCGGCCACGCATTTCGTCCGGGGTTTCCAGCTGTACGAAGGAGGCGCGGATCACCATGCTGATCATGTCCGCCGCGCCCAGCACCACCAGCACCGCAAGCGAGAACCAGAACGAGGTCGACAGGCCGAAGGCGATGGTGGCAACGCCGAACACACCGACCGCGGTGAACATCACTCGCCCGACATGGCGGTCGACGGCAAAGCGCGCCAGCCACAGCGACATCAGCAAGGCCCCCACCGCCGGCGCCGAGCGCAGCAGGCCCAGGCCCCAGGCGCCGGTGAGCAGGATGTCCTTGGCGAACACCGGCAGCAGCGCGGTGGCGCCGCCCAGCAACACGGCGAACAGGTCCAGGGAAATCGCCCCGAGGATATCCGGGCGGCTGCGAATGAAGCGCACCCCGGCGAGCAGCGAGTCCAGGGTGGCCTTGCCCTTGTTCAGCGGCGTCTGCCGCGCGGGCAGGTTGAGCATCAGGCAGCAGGCGATCACATACAGCAGCACGGTCGGGCCATAGACCCACACGCTGCCAAAGGCGTAGAGCAGCCCGCCGAGGGCCGGCGCGACGATGGTCGCCGATTGCTGGGCGGACTGGGCGGCGGCCACGGCGCGGGGGAACAGCGCGCTGGGCACGATGCTCGGCAGCAGCGCCTGGGTGGTCGGCATCTCGAAGGAACGGGCGGCGCCCAGCAGGAAGGCGAGGATGAAGATCATCTCGCGGGTGACATGGTGGGTGGCGCTGCCGATGGCCAGGGACAGGGCGATCAGCGCCTGTAGCGACTGGCAGATGGCCGCCACCTTGCGCCGGTCATAGCGGTCGGCCACATGTCCGGTGTGCAGCATGAACAGCACCCGCGGCGCGAACTCCACCAGCCCGACCAGCCCCAGGTCGAGCACGTTGCCGGTCAGTTGGTAGAGGTTCCAGCCAATGGCCACGGTGAGCATCTGGAAGCCGCTGGCGGTGAAGATCCGCGCCAGCCAGAAGGCAATGAACGGACGGTGATGGCGAAGCAGCAGAGGGTCTTGGCTGGGCATCTGAAAGGCAGGTCTGGGCGTGGAGTAGGGCGAGGTTATCACCAAGATGTAACCAATAGTTGCGCAATTGTTAGCTCCGCATCTATCCCTTTTGTTCGGAACAACCCAATCCCTGTAGCCGCTGCCGCAGGCTGCGAAAAGGGCCGAAGGACCTTCGACGGCGCAGAAATCGCCACGACCGCTCCGGCCGATCGCAGCCGGCGGCTGTTGCTACAGGGAGAGCAAAACTTCGGAGAAACCCCGTTCTTGACGTGGTGAGGCAACCTGTCACGCGACAAAAGACCACACAAACCGATGGCGAAAATAGGACTACTCTTTCAGCGTTGATTGATCCAGATCAAAACCTTTTCCAAGGTTAGGTCTGGCGGCCAGATGGCCAGACTCCCTGCGTTGCGATGGGTTTAAAAAGAACGAATTCGAATTCGCCACACTCCAGATCCGTGGGGGCAGTGGGTGCAGGCCTCCAGCCGGCAGCCGGTATTACCTGACAGAGGAAAGCTTATGTTCGGTTTGGAGGCACTAGATCTCGCCCGAATTCAGTTCGCGTTCACCATCTCGTTCCACATCCTGTTCCCCGCCATCACCATTGGTCTGGCGAGCTACCTGGCGGTGCTCGAAGGTTTGTGGCTCAAGACCCGCGACGATACCTACCGTGACCTGTACCACTTCTGGTCGAAGATCTTCGCCGTCAACTTCGGCATGGGGGTGGTCTCGGGCCTGGTCATGGCCTACCAGTTCGGCACCAACTGGAGCCGCTTCTCCGACTTTGCCGGTTCCGTTACCGGGCCGCTGCTGACCTATGAAGTGCTCACGGCCTTCTTCCTCGAAGCCGGCTTCCTCGGCGTGATGCTGTTCGGCTGGAACCGGGTCGGGCGCAAGCTGCACTTCTTCGCCACCGTGATGGTGGCCATCGGTACCTTGATTTCGACCTTCTGGATTCTCTCGTCCAACAGCTGGATGCAGACCCCGCAAGGCTACGAAATCATCGACGGCCGAGTGATTCCGGTGGACTGGCTGGCGGTGGTGTTCAACCCGTCGTTCCCATACCGCCTGGCGCACATGGCCACGGCCGCTTTTGTCGCCACTGCGTTTTTCGTCGGTTCGTCCGCCGCCTGGCACCTGCTGCGTGGCCGCGATAACCCGGCAATCCGCCGCATGCTGTCGATGGCGATGTGGATGGCCCTGATCGTCGCGCCAATCCAGGCTGTGATCGGCGACTTCCATGGCCTCAACACCCTCAAGCACCAGCCGGCGAAAATCGCCGCGATCGAAGGTCACTGGGAAAACGTCGGTAACGAACCGACCCCGCTGATCCTGTTCGGCTGGCCGGACATGAAGGAAGAAAAGACCAAGTTCGCCGTCGAGATCCCGTACCTGGGCAGCATCATCCTCACTCACTCGCTGGACAAGCAGGTGCCGGCGCTCAAGGAATTCCCACCGGAAGACCGGCCGAATTCGACCATTGTGTTCTGGTCGTTCCGGATCATGGTCGGCCTGGGCATGCTGATGATCCTCACCGGCCTGTGGAGCCTGTGGCTGCGCAAGCGTGACCGCATCTACCAGAACCGCGCGTTCCTGTACCTAGCGTTGTGGATGGGCCCATCCGGCCTGATCGCGATCCTCGCCGGCTGGTTCACCACCGAGATCGGCCGTCAGCCGTGGGTGGTCTATGGGCTGATGCGTACTGCGGACGCTTCGTCCGGGCACAGCCTGATGCAGATGAGCATCACCCTGGCGCTGTTTGTCGTGGTGTATTTCTCGCTGTTCGGGGTCGGTATCGGCTACATGATGCGCCTGGTGCGCAAGGGGCCGAAGACCAACGAAGGCGCGGAAGTCAGCCACGGTGGTCCTGGCCAGAAACGCACACCGGCCCGTCCGCTGTCGGCCGCCGACGACGATGCCGAAGACAACGGCACCAGCCTGAACAAGGGGAATTGAGTCATGGGTATTGATCTTCCGCTGATCTGGGCCGTGATCATCATCTTCGGCATCATGATGTACGTGGTCATGGACGGGTTCGACCTGGGCATCGGGATTCTCTTCCCGTTCGTCAAGGACTCCCGCGACCGTGACGTGATGATGAACACCGTCGCCCCGGTCTGGGACGGTAACGAAACCTGGCTGGTCCTGGGCGGTGCCGCGTTGTTCGGCGCCTTCCCGCTGGCCTATTCGGTGGTGCTCTCGGCGCTGTACATGCCGCTGATCCTGATGCTCATCGGCCTGATCTTCCGCGGCGTGGCCTTCGAGTTCCGCTTCAAGGCCAAGGAAGCCAAGCGCCACATCTGGGACAAGGCGTTCATCGGCGGTTCGCTGGCGGCGACTTTCTTCCAGGGCTTGGCGCTGGGTGCCTTCATCGATGGCCTGCCGGTGGTCGACCGCCAGTACGCCGGCGGTTCGCTGGACTGGTTCACGCCGTTCACCCTGTTCTGCGGCGTCGCGCTGGTGGTGGCCTATGCCTTGCTCGGTTGCACCTGGCTGATCATGAAGACCGAAGGCAAGCTGCAGGAGCAGATGCATGACCTGGCGCGGCCGTTGGCCTTCGTGCTGCTGGCGGTGATCGGTGTCGTCAGTATCTGGACGCCGCTGGCCCACCCGGAAATCGCTTCGCGCTGGTTCACCCTGCCGAACCTGTTCTGGTTCCTGCCGGTGCCGATCCTGGTGCTGGTGACCATGTACGGCCTGCTGCGCGCCGTGGCCCGCAATGCTCACTACACGCCGTTCCTGCTGACCCTGGTGCTGATCTTCCTCGGCTACAGTGGCCTGGGCATCAGCCTGTGGCCGAACATCGTGCCGCCGTCGATCTCGATCTGGGACGCCGCCGCGCCGCCGCAAAGCCAGGGCTTCATGCTGGTGGGCACGCTGTTCATCATCCCGTTCATCCTGGGTTACACCTTCTGGAGCTACTACGTGTTCCGCGGCAAGGTCACCCATGAAGACGGCTACCACTAGTCAATGCGCCGCTCCCTGTGCGGGAGCGGACGTGCTCGCGATGGCGCCCGAGCGACGCCATCGTCTCCATTCCGAGAGGAGTATTCGATGATGGCTGGCAAACCCACGTTGCAGGAAATCGAAGAAGCCGAGAAGAAACCGCTCTGGCAGCGCCTGGGCTGGCTCGCCGGAATCTGGGTCGGCAGCGTGCTGGCGCTGTTTATCGTCGCCAGCCTGATGCGCATGTTCATGAACGCCGCGGGCCTGACCACGCACTGAAATTCATCACCACTCATCCCATCCCGTTGCCTTGCGGCACGGTTTTATAACCCTCCTCTGGAGGGTTTTTTTTGGCCTGGGGTTTTATGAGAAAGGGGGGCTGGCGATGGCCGTGCAGTCGACCGCGAATGGGTCGGCTGCCGGGGGGATTATTTGCGCGCCTTGAGGATCACGAACTTGGGCGTGGCGGCCACTTGCTCGACGCCGCGGAACAGCCGCGCCAGCTTGCTGTGATAGCCCAGGTGACGGTTGCCGACGATGTACAGCGCGCCGCCCACCACCAAGGCTTCGCGGGCCTGCTGGAACATGCGCCAGGCGAGGAAGTCGCCGACCACCTGCTGCTGGTGGAAGGGCGGGTTGCACAGCACCACGTCCAGCGACTGCGGCTCCTGTCCGGCCAGGCCGTCGCCGGCGCGCACGGTCACTTCGCGCTCGCCCAGGGTTGCGCGCCAGTTCTCCAGGGCCGATTGCACGGCCATGAAGGACTCGTCCACCAGGGTGTAGTGGGCATCGGGGTTGTGCAGGGCGCTGGCGATGGCCAGCACACCGTTGCCGCAACCCAGGTCCGCGACCCGGGCCTTGCCGAGGTTTTTCGGCAGGTGCGGGAGGAAGGCGCGGGTGCCGATATCCAGGCCTTCGCGGCAGAACACATTGGCGTGGTTGAGCAGCTCGATGGCGGGCTCGTCGAGCTTGTAGCGGGTCGGGTAGGGCGAAACCGCCGGGGTTTTCGCCTCCGGCGTGGCGATCAGCAAGCGGGCTTTTTTCACCGCCAGCGAGGCCTGTACCGGGCCGATATAGCGCTCCAGCAGATCGCCGGCGGCCCGTGGCAGATGCTTGACCATCGCTGCCGCCACCACCTGGGCGCCCGGCGCCAGTTGGCCTTGCAGGCGAATCAGCTGTTCTTCCAGCAGGGCCAGGGTCTTGGGCACGCGGATCAGAACGCGGTCGAATGGCCCGGTCAACGGCTCGCTGGCTGGCACCACCGTGACGGCGTCGAATGGCAGGCCATTGCGCACCAGGTTTTTCTCCAGCGCCAGCGCGCCGAGAAACGAGTCGCCGCTGCTGCGCACCTGAACGCGCCCGACCAGGCTGGCCGCCAGCGCGCCGAAGCTGTCGTTGAGGACCAGCACCCGGGTGTCCGCCGTCGGTTGCTGTTCGGCCAGGTGATTGAGCAGGTACTCGTCCGCTGCGTCGAAAGCTTGCAGGGGCTCGTTCTGTTGTTCGGGCTGGCGGATCAGGTCGAGCTGGGCGAAGGGGCTTTCGAGCAGGGGCATGGGGCGGACTCTTGGTAATCGGTGAATGTCCTGCCGGCGGGAGGAGCGCGATGCGGGCTGGACCGTTCGGGCAGGTGGCGTGCAGGCCACGTGGCAGGTGCCCGAAGAGGGGGCCAATGGTACGTTTTTTTGCGCTCGATTGCCCGCGCTCTATGCCATTACAAACCGCCGGTGTTTCTGTCGCGCGCTTTGCGGGACACTAAGGGCATTCGCTTATTGGAGCCTGCCATGACTGCCAGTGCAGAAAAATACACGCGCCAGACCTTGCTCGACGTCCAGCCCCTGACTCCCAGCCTGTTTACCCTGCGCACCACGCGGGACGCAGGCTTTCGCTTTCGCGCCGGGCAGTTCGCCCGCCTGGGGGTGACCAAGGCCGACGGCAGCACGGTGTGGCGGGCGTACTCCATGGTGTCTTCGCCTTTTGATGAGTTTCTCGAGTTCTTCTCCATCGTCGTGCCCGACGGCGAGTTCACCAGTGAGCTGAGCCGGCTGGGGGAGGGCGATACCCTGATGGTGGACCGGCAGGCGTTCGGTTATCTGACCCTCGACCGTTTCGTCGATGGCCGCGACCTCTGGCTGCTGTCCACCGGCACCGGAATCGCGCCTTTTGTTTCGATCCTCCAGGACTTCGAAGTCTGGGAGAAATTCGAGCGGATCATCCTGGTCTACAGCGTGCGCGAGGCCAAGGAGCTGGCTTATCAGCAATTGCTGGCCGAGCTGAAGCAGCGCGATTATCTGGCGGAAGTTGCCCATAAGCTGCAAGTCATCACCACGGTGACCCGTGAGTTGCATCCTGGCAGCCTCAATGGGCGGATCACCCATTTGATCGAAAACGGTGAGCTGGAGCGCGTCGCCGGTGTGCCGCTGAGCGCCGAGCACTCGCGAGTGATGCTCTGCGGCAACCCGCAGATGATCGACGACACCCGCGCCCTGCTCAAACAGCGCGACATGCACCTGAGCCTGACCCGGCGGCCCGGGCAGGTGGCGGTGGAAAACTACTGGTAAAAAAATGGCGCCGCCTGACTTGCAGGGGCGCCGTTTTGTTGCGGCACAAGCCTCAGGGCTTGTTGTTCTGCGCCTTGAGCAGGTCGCGGATCTCGCCCAGCAGCGTTTCTTCCTTGGTAGGAGCGGCCGGTGCCACGGCTTCTTCACGCTTCAGGCGGTTGATCACTTTCACGCCCATGAAGATGGCGAAGGCAACGATGATGAAGTCGATCAGGCTCTGGATGAACTTGCCGTAGGCCAGCACCACGGCCGGTGTCTCGCCGACGGCGTCCTTGAGCGTGATCGCCAGATCACTGAAGTCCACCCCACCGATCAGCAAGCCGATTGGCGGCATCACCACATCGCCAACAAACGACGAGACGATCTTGCCGAATGCGGCGCCGATGATAATACCGACGGCCATGTCGACCACATTACCTTTGACCGCGAAGGCCTTGAACTCACTTAGCACGCCCATAGGTTATTCCTTGTTACAGATGAGGTTGGTGAACGCAGTGTAATTCAGCAAAAGGCATCTTGCTTGCAACAACTGCTTACAGCGTTCGGAGTTATCGACCGGGTTAACGGCAAATAGTTTACAAAGTGCCATCAATCGCGCGCGAAATACCCGCGCTTGCTCTTTCATACCAGAATATTTTTTCAATCAGACTGTTGCGACCTTTCTATTTAGATTTCGACTCTTTGGTCACTAGCCTCTGACAGGCGCACCTGGATGCGTTTGATTAAAACCAGAGGAATAAAACATGACCATGATCATTGGCCTTGGGAGTTTTTCCCAACGACGCATAGTGGGCGTACTCGCCGCCAGTATGCTTTCTCTTTCCGTACAGGCCGCTACTTTGACCCGGGATAACGGGGCCGCGGTGGGCGATAACCAGAACTCGCAGACTGCGGGCGCTACCGGGCCGGTATTGCTGCAGGATGTGCAGTTGATCCAGAAGCTCCAGCGCTTCGATCGCGAGCGCATTCCAGAGCGGGTGGTGCATGCCCGTGGCACCGGTGCCCATGGTTCCTTCACCGTGACCGACAGCCTGAGCGACCTGACCAAGGCCAAGGTATTCGCTGCCGGACAGGTCACGCCGGTATTCGTGCGTTTTTCCGCGGTAGTGCACGGCAATCATTCGCCGGAAACCCTGCGTGACCCGCGCGGTTTTGCCACCAAGTTCTATACCGCCGACGGTAACTGGGATCTGGTCGGCAACAACTTCCCGACTTTCTTTATTCGCGATGCGATCAAATTCCCGGACATGGTTCATGCGTTCAAACCTGATCCACGGACCAACCTGGATGACGATTCCCGGCGCTTCGATTTCTTCTCCCATGTTCCGGAAGCCACCCGGACCCTGACCGAGCTGTATTCCAATTCCGGTACTCCGGCCAGTTACCGGGAAATGGACGGTAATGGCGTGCACGCCTACAAGTTGATCAATGCCAAGGGCGAAGTGCATTACGTGAAGTTTCACTGGAAAAGTTTGCAGGGCATCAAAAACCTCGATCCCAAACAAGTGGTCGAGGTGCAGGGGCGTGATTACAGCCATATGACCAATGACCTGGTCACGCATATCAACAAGGGCGATTTCCCGAAATGGGACCTGTATGTCCAGGTCCTGAAGCCGGAAGACTTGGCCAAGTTCGATTTCGACCCGCTGGATGCCACCAAGATCTGGCCGGGCGTGCCTGAGCGCAAGGTCGGGCAGATGGTGCTCAACCGCAACCCGGCCAACGTGTTCCAGGAAACCGAACAGGTGGCCATGGCCCCGGCCAACCTGGTGCCGGGCATCGAGCCGTCGGAAGACCGCCTGCTGCAAGGCCGGGTGTTCTCCTATGCCGATACCCAGCTGTACCGCCTGGGCGCCAACGCCCTGCAATTGCCGATCAACGCGCCGAAAGTCGCGGTGAACAACGGCAACCAGGATGGCGCGATGAACAGTGGCAGCACCAGCACCGGTGTGAATTACCAGCCGAGCCGCCTGATGCCGCGCGAAGAGCCGCAAAGCGCGCGTTACAGCCAGCTGGCGCTGAGTGGCAGCACCCAGCAGGCGAAGATCCAGCGCGAGCAGAACTTCAAGCAGGCCGGCGATCTGTATCGCTCGTTGAGCCAGAAAGAGCGCCAGGACCTGATCGAGAACTTCGGCGGTTCCCTGGCGACCACCGATGACGAGAGCAAGCACATCATGCTGTCGTTCCTCTACAAGGCCGATCCCGAGTACGGCACTGGCGTGACCAAGGTGGCCAAGGGCGACCTGGCCCGGGTCAAGGCCCTGGCCGCCAAGCTGTCGGATTAACCTCAACCAGCGTCACGCCCCGGCGTGACGCTTCCTTTTTGTAGGAGCGAGGCTTGCCCGCGATGGGCCGCGCAGCGGCCCCAATACCGGTGACTGCGTTCTCCCTGACGAACGTATTTACCCGGGCCGAAGTCATCGCGGGCAAGCCTCGCTCCTACAGGTTTTTGCAAGGCAAGGGAGTCGCACCATGCGCTTGTTCATTTCGCTGCTGCTGGCCGCCTGCTCGCTGGGCGCTTATGCGCAGCAACCGGTGCCCACGGACCCGGCGGCGGTCAAGGCCCAGTTACAGAATTACTACTTCGATGCGGCCCGTCGTGGCGACGTCGAGATGCTCAATACCTTTATCGAGGCCGGTTATTCCCTCGATACCCAGGACGAGAAGGGCTACACCGCCCTGATCCTTGCGGCGTATCACGGCCAGGGACCGGCGGTGGAGCGTTTGCTGGCCGCCGGTGCCGATGCCTGCGCCCAGGACAAAAGAGGCAACACGGCGCTGATGGGCGCCATTTTCAAGGGCGAAGTGAAGATCGCCCGGCGCCTGCTGGCCACCGACTGCAACCCTGACCAGCGCAACGGCGCTGGCCAGACCGCAGCCATGTACGCCGGGCTGTTCAAGCGGGTGGAGCTGCTCGATGCCCTGGCGACCAAGGGCGCCGACCTGAATGCCGAAGATCCGCTGGGCAACAGCGCCGCGCGTCTGGCCGACGGTGAAATCCACACGGCCGCGCCGCGCTGATCCGCTCCAGCTGAGCTATCATCGCGGTTTTTGCCGGGGGATCAGATGGCCAAGGCCAAGCGCATGTACGGCTGCACCGAGTGCGGCGCAACCTTTCCCAAATGGGCCGGCCAGTGCGGCGAATGCGGAGCCTGGAACACCCTGACCGAAACCATGGTGGAAAGCGGTGGCGCCGCGGCCCCCAGCGGTCGCACCGGCTGGGCCGGGCAGCAGGCGCAGATCAAGACCCTGGCCGAGGTCAGCGTCGAAGAGATTCCACGCTTTTCCACGGCTTCCGGCGAACTGGACCGGGTGCTCGGCGGCGGTCTGGTCGACGGTTCGGTGGTGCTGATTGGCGGCGACCCGGGGATCGGCAAGTCGACCATTCTGTTACAGACCTTGTGCAACATCGCCACCCGCATGCCGGCGCTCTACGTCACAGGCGAAGAATCGCAGCAACAGGTGGCGATGCGTGCCCGGCGCCTGGGCCTGCCCCAGGACCAACTGCGGGTGATGACCGAAACCTGCATCGAAACCATCATCGCCACGGCCCGGCAGGAGAAGCCCAAGGTCATGGTGATCGACTCGATCCAGACCATCTTCACCGAGCAACTGCAATCGGCCCCCGGCGGGGTTTCCCAGGTGCGCGAAAGCGCGGCGCTGCTGGTGCGCTACGCCAAGCAGAGCGGCACGGCGATCTTCCTGGTGGGCCACGTGACCAAGGAGGGCGCGCTGGCCGGGCCGCGGGTCCTCGAGCACATGGTCGACACCGTGCTGTATTTCGAAGGTGAGTCCGACGGCCGCCTGCGCTTGCTGCGGGCGGTGAAGAACCGCTTCGGCGCGGTCAACGAGCTGGGCGTGTTCGGCATGACCGATCGCGGCTTGAAAGAGGTTTCCAACCCTTCAGCGATCTTTCTCACCCGTGCCCAGGAAGAAGTCCCGGGCAGCGTGGTCATGGCCACCTGGGAAGGCACCCGGCCGATGCTGGTGGAAGTCCAGGCGCTGGTGGATGACAGCCACCTGGCCAATCCGCGGCGGGTCACCCTGGGCCTGGACCAGAACCGCCTGGCGATGCTGCTGGCGGTGCTGCACCGTCACGGCGGCATTCCGACCCACGATCAGGACGTGTTCCTCAACGTGGTCGGCGGGGTCAAGGTGCTGGAAACCGCGTCCGACCTGGCGTTGATGGCGGCGGTGATGTCCAGCCTGCGCAACCGGCCCTTGCCCCACGATCTGCTGGTGTTCGGCGAAGTCGGCCTGTCCGGCGAAGTACGCCCGGTGCCGAGCGGCCAGGAGCGCCTCAAGGAGGCGGCCAAGCACGGTTTCAAACGGGCCATCGTGCCCAAGGGCAATGCCCCGAAAGAGCCGCCACAGGGCTTGCGGATCATTGCGGTAACCCGTCTGGAGCAGGCGCTGGATGCGCTGTTCGAATGACCCCTTGTGCCACTGAAAGGAAGCAGTTCATGCGGATGACAGCAGCGGGCCTGGGTGCCCTCGGTTTTGCGTTGTTGTGGGGTAGCGGCCTGGCTGTAGCCAGCCAGGAGGATGCGCCGCGCGGCTATCGGATCGCCCAGGAATTGCTGGTCGGCGACGGCACGGTGCTCGAGGTGCTGGAAGACCGGCGTATCACCGCGCAACTGCACGCGCAGAGCTGGGGCAGCGGCCTGGACGAGGAAACCTTCGACGAGTCGACGGACAGCGAACACCAGCCACAGCTGGAGGCCCGGGTGCGCCTGGTGTCGGAGGTCGGCGAGGTGCTTGCCGAGCAGTCCCTGGGCTACCCGCTGGCGAAGGTGGAAAAGGCGCCGCTCAGCGGCCTGCCATACCCGGCGTTTTTCCTCACCGTCGATCAGACGGCGCCGATGGGCAGCTACAGCGGCCCGGCCACGCAGCTCCTGGTGCCGACACAAAGCCGGCTGGAGCCGGTTCAGTATCGGGACGAAAGCGGGGAGCAGCGCCCGCTGGGGTTGGCCCAGACCGGCAAGGCGGCCTGGCAGATCCTTCCAGCGGCAGCGGGCGCTACCGAGGCGATTGCCCAGGTGTCTTCGGCGCCTGCCAGCGAGGGTGACGATTTTGTGACCACGTACCGGACTTATCGCTGGGTGGACGGGCAGTGGGTCGCCGCCAGTCGGCAACAGCCTGGTTATTGGGATATGGAAAGCGAATTCCCCGCGCCCTCGGCATTTCCTTGAGCGTCTGACGGGAAGAGGCGGGCGCTCAAACCTCCAGCAGCGCCCCCAGCTCACGCTCCAGCTCCTGCGGATCGGCGAGGTTCAGTTCGATCAGCCGGCGCAGGTGCTCGATCGATTCCAGGTCTATATGCAGGCAAACAAAGCCCAGTTGGCCGTGATCGTCGTGCGCCAGTCGCACGTCCATGCGCACTTCGGCGTCATCGCTCAAATGGATATCGGCTTCGAACGGCTGGCTTTCGTCCCCCAGCCAGGGATCGGGACGCTGGATCAGCATGCCCCTGAGCGAGAGATCGACCAGTTGCACGGACCAGCGATAAGGGCCCTGGCTCAGTTCGGTGCGGGCATCGAAGGCGATGCGTTTGAAACGGCGACGATCGGCATGGTGTTCGCTCATGAGCAGCCCCTCTGCGTGGTGAAATGACTATAGACCAGACCCGGGTGCGCTCCCACCGCTACAGCCAGCGGCGCACCTTGCGGCAATAGTCACGGTAGCGGTCGCCGAACAACTCCAGCAGATGGTTCTCGTCCGGCCGGATCACCGTCAGGTTCATCAGGTAAATCAGCAGCGGCAACAGCAGCCACGGCCACAGGCTGCCGAGCAGCAGGGCAATGGCGCAGTAACCCAGGGTGTCGCCGAGATTGATGGGGTTGCGCGAGATCGCGAACGGGCCGTCGCACAGCAGGCGCCGGGGTTCGCCGCGATTGCTGGTGGTGGTGTGCCGTTGCCTGAGACGCCACATCGCCCAGAACGACAGGCCCTGGCCGCCGATGATCAGCAGCAGGGCCAGGGTGCGCAGCCAGCCGTTGACCGGGACCGGCAAGGGCACAGCGTCGGCAAGCAACAGCGCTGCTATCAGGAACAGCAGATACAGCAGCGGCGGTGACAGCGGCGGTCCATCGGGCGGAGCGGGCATGGGCACTCCAGACGGCGAGTCGTTAAAGGTGCGACCGCTTTTTCGCCCGGGTGGTTCAGTGCTTCCAGAAGCGGTTGCACCGAGGCGGTGCAAAACCTAAGAAAAAACTCAAAAGGGCGCTCTAGACCAACGTGGGGGGTGGCCTTTGGGGCCAGTAGCGCTAAACTCCGGATGGCTGTCTTTCTTGTCCACCCTGGCTGGAATAATAAAATGAAAAATAATAATAGCCCGCTACGCCACTTACCCTGGCTGGTGCTGGCAATCGTAGGAGCGTGCGCCCTCGGCGTAGTGGCATTGCGCCGCGGCGAGGCGATCAACGCCTTGTGGATCGTGGTCGCTGCCGTGGCCATCTATCTGGTCGCATACCGTTACTACAGCCTGTTCATCGCTAACAACGTGATGCAGCTCGATGCACGCCGGGCCACCCCCGCCGTGCTCAACAACGACGGTCTGGACTATGTTCCGACCAACAAGCACATTCTCTTCGGTCACCACTTCGCGGCCATCGCCGGCGCGGGCCCGCTGGTGGGGCCGGTACTGGCGGCGCAGATGGGCTATCTGCCCGGCACGCTCTGGCTGATTGCCGGGGTGGTGCTGGCGGGGGCGGTGCAGGACTTCATGGTCCTGTTCATGTCCACCCGGCGCAACGGCCGTTCCCTGGGCGACATGGTCCGTGAGGAAATGGGCCGGATCCCGGGGACCATTGCGCTGTTCGGCTGCTTCCTGATCATGATCATCATCCTCGCGGTGCTGGCGCTGATCGTGGTCAAGGCCCTGGCCGAAAGCCCGTGGGGCATCTTCACGGTGATGGCGACCATCCCGATCGCGATGTTCATGGGCGTCTACATGCGCTACATCCGCCCGGGCCGCATCGGTGAAATCTCCGTCATCGGCGTGCTCCTGCTGCTGGGCTCGATCTGGCTGGGGGGCCAGATCGCCGCGGATCCTGTGTGGTCCAAGGCCTTCACCTTCACCGGCGTACAGATCACCTGGATGCTCATCGGCTACGGTTTCGTCGCCGCGGTGCTGCCGGTATGGCTGATCCTGGCGCCGCGAGACTACCTGTCGACCTTCCTCAAGATCGGTACCATCATCGCCCTGGCGATCGGCATCCTGATCACCATGCCCGAGCTGAAAATGCCGGCGCTGACCCAGTTCACCGACGGCACCGGCCCGGTCTGGAAAGGCGGCCTGTTCCCGTTCCTGTTCATCACCATCGCCTGTGGCGCGGTGTCCGGCTTCCACGCGCTGATCTCTTCCGGGACCACGCCGAAGCTGCTGGATAACGAAACCAACGCCCGTTACATCGGTTATGGCGGCATGCTGATGGAGTCCTTCGTGGCCATCATGGCGATGGTCGCCGCTTCGGTGATCGAGCCAGGCGTGTACTTCGCCATGAACAGCCCGGCGGCCATCGTCGGCGGTGACGTGGTAACCGTGGCGCAGACGGTCAGCAGCTGGGGCTTCGCCATTACTCCGGACGCCCTGCAAGCAGTGGCCAAGGACATCGGTGAAACCACCATCCTGGCCCGTGCCGGTGGTGCGCCGACCCTGGCGGTCGGTATCGCGCAGATCCTGCACACGGTGCTGCCGGGCGAGAACACCATGGCGTTCTGGTACCACTTCGCGATCTTGTTCGAAGCGCTGTTCATCCTGACCGCGGTGGACGCCGGTACCCGTGCCGGGCGTTTCATGCTGCAGGACCTGCTGGGTTCCTTCGTGCCAGCCCTGAAACGCACCGAGTCCTGGACCGCCAACCTGATCGCCACCGCCGGCTGCGTGGCCCTTTGGGGTTACTTGCTGTACCAGGGTGTGATCGATCCGCTGGGTGGCATCAACACCCTGTGGCCGCTGTTCGGCATCTCCAACCAGATGCTGGCGGGTATCGCGCTGATGCTCGGCACCGTGGTGCTGATCAAGATGAAGCGTCAACGCTACATCTGGGTGACCTTGCTGCCAGCTGCCTGGCTGCTGATCTGCACCACCACCGCGGGCCTCATCAAGCTGTTCGACGCCAACCCGGCAGTCGGTTTCCTGGCCCTGGCCAAGAAGTACAGCGATGCCCTGGCCAATGGTCAGATCCTCGCTCCGGCCAAGGACATCACGCAGATGCAGCACGTGATCTTCAACGCCTACACCAACGCCACGCTGACGGTGCTGTTCCTGCTGGTGGTATTCAGCATCCTGTTCTACGCCCTCAAGGTGGGTATCTCCGCCTGGGGTAAAAAAGAACGCACGGATAAAGAATCGCCATTCCATGCACTGCCGGATGCGTAATCGAGGATTGCAATCGTGTTCAATGACCTGAGTCGCCTCGGTAAATACCTCGGTCAGGCCGCGCGCCTGATGGTCGGCATGCCCGACTACGACAACTACGTCGAGCATATGCAGACCAAGCACCCGGACAAACCGGTGATGTCGTACGAGGCGTTCTTCCGGGAACGCCAGGAAGCGCGGTACGGTGGCAAAGCCGGGCCGAAATGCTGTTGATTCGTTAGTGTCTCTGTAGGAGCGAGCTTGCTCGCGAAAAACCTAAAGACGCCGAGTTCATTCTGAACGCATGTGGTGTCCTTGAGTTCTTCGCGAGCAAGCTCGCTCCTACAGTTGTTTTTGCGTTCCCATTTTTTTCAGGAGAACCGCTTTTGTCCTCTCCAATCCCCGTCACCGTTCTCAGCGGTTTCCTCGGCGCCGGCAAGACCACCTTGCTGCGCCATCTGCTCAAGGCCGAGCACGGCCTGAAAATCGCCGTGATCGAAAACGAATTCAGCGATGCCGGCATCGACACCCAGTTGCTGGGCGACGAGCCGGTGCAAGTGATGACGCTGTCCAACGGCTGCGTCTGCTGCACCATCCATACCGACCTGACCAAGGCGCTGTTCTTGCTGCTCGAGCGGGTGGACAGCGGCGAGATCGCCTTCGACCGGCTGGTGATCGAATGCACCGGGCTGGCTGACCCGGCGCCCGTGGCCCAGACCTTCTTCATCGACGAAGAACTGCGCGAGCGTTACATCCTCGACGGCATCATCACCCTGGTGGACGCCAAGCACGCCGAGCACCACCTGACCCAGACCATCGCCCAGGCCCAGATCGGCTTCGCCGACCGCCTGCTGGTGAGCAAGCGCGACCTGGTAGACGAGCAGACCTTCAATGCGCTGAGCGAGCGCCTGACCCGGATCAACCGTCGTGCGCCGATCCGTGTGGTCGAGCATGGCCGCATCGACCTGGCCGAGCTGTTGGATGTGCGTGGCTTCAACCTGAATGCCGACCTGGGTGGCGGTGTCAGCTTGCGTCCGGTGAGCAAGGCGCCCTCCATCGACCGTATTTCCAGCCTGGTGCTGCGCACCGATGCGCCGCTGGATATCGACCGGCTCAGCGAGTTCATGAACGAGCTGCTGGAAGAACACGGCAAGCAACTGCTGCGCTACAAGGGCGTGCTGAACATTGCCGGTGAGCCACGGCGCCTGGTGTTCCAGGGCGTGCTCAAGCTGTACGGTTTCGACTGGGATACCGAATGGGCCGAAGGCGAGACGCGGGAGAGCGTGATTGTGTTCATTGCCGACGATCTGCCGGAAGAGAAGATCCGTGCCGGGTTCGCCCGGATGGCGGCGCAATAGTTACAGATTTCAACGACATCATCGCGAGCAAGCTCGCTCCTACCTGTAGGAGCGAGCCTGCTCGCGAAACGATCTCAGACTCAGCGTGTTATTTCGATCCTGCACTGGCCTTGAGCAACCTGTCCTCCAGGTGATCCAGGTGCCCGGTCATCAAGGCGACTGCGGCCTTGACGTCACCGTCTTCGATGGCGTCGACAATCGCCGCATGTTCCTGCCAGGCGCAATGGCTGCAGGCGCGGGTTTCATGGTGGGCAATCGCCAGTGACGTCAGCGGCACCAGGCTGCCGAGGAAATGCGCCAGCGGCGCGTTGCCGGCCACCTCGGCCAATTGCAGGTGGAACTCGCCGGACAGGCGGATCGCCGGGCCACGCAAGCCGCGGTCGATGCAGTCGCGCTCAGCGGCGATCAGCTCCCGCAAACGCTTGAGGTTGCGCGGCGCCGGTTGCTGGCAGGCGAGCCTGACCAGGGTGATTTCCGTCAGGCGGCGGGCGTGCAGGATCTGCCGCGTCTGTTCATGGTCCGGTGCTGCCACCTGGGGACGGTGGTTGGGCCGCAGGATAATCACCTGCTGGTGGGACAAACGCGCCAGGACCTGGCGAATGATGCTGCGACTGACCCCGAACACTTCGCCGAGGCTGTCCTCGGTGAAACGGCTGGCGGGGGCGATGCGTTGTTCGAGAATGGCATCGAAAATCTGCGGATAGACATCGTCGACCAGCAGTTTTTTCTCGCCGGTGCGGCGCCGTGGCAGGGCACCGGGGAGGGGGAATGCAAGTTTGTTCAAGGCGTAGCTGACCATGGCCTGTCTCCAGTCCGGTTACCGATACGAAAGTGTTGTGCGGCTTAGTTGCCCAGATGGTCGTCCGGGATGTTCAGCTCGATGCCCATGCGCTGGCCTTCCTTGAGGATGTGCCGGCGCATTTCGGCACTGGCCAATGCGCTGTTCTTGTTGCGGATCGCCCGGACCACCGCTTCGTTTTCTTCCAGGCGTTCGGCCAGGTGCTCCGGCGAGTTGCGCAGGATTTCCGCGCTCTGCTTCAGGGCATTGCTGGTTTGCTGCACCACGTTCTGGAAGATCGGGTTGGAGGTCAGGGTGAACAGTTCTTCATGGAAGGCGATGTAGGCGTTCATCCCGGCTTCGCTGTCGTTGGCCTCCAGGGCTTCGCGCATGTCCATCAGGGTCAGGCGCAGCTGGCCCACTTCCTTGCTGCTGATGGATTGCGCCACCAGGCCGACGATGAAGGGTTCGAGGGTGTAGCGCAGTTGCAGCACGTCCTCGAGGCTGGCACCCGCCACGCCGCTGTCTCTGGCCGGTTGTTCGTTGAGGCTGGCCTCCAGGACCACCACGCCTTTGCCGGGCATGGAACGCACCAGGCCCAGGGTTTCCAGAACAGTCACCGCCTCGCGCAGGCTCGGGCGGCTGATGCCCAGCTGCTCGGCCAATTCACGTTGCCCCGGCAGCATGTCGCCGGAGCGCCATTGGCCACGGGCCAAGGCCGCGCGCAGCTTTTCTACCACTGAATTTACAACCGTTGACGAGGTGATCACTGTTCACTCCCTGGAATATGGCGGATGAGGCCCATGGCAGGCGCTGATTGTTGTGCCTGCCGGCGACAGGCACAAGGCATGCCTCAGAACTCCTGCTGCTGCGCGCCGGGCAGCGGTTTTCGCGGTTGGAAACCATAGCCCTGCTGGCCGCTCAGGACTTTGTTGGCGCGTTGGATATCGATGTCTCTTTCCCAGCGGGCAATGGCCACGGTGGCGACGCAGTTGCCGATCAGGTTGGTCAGCGCCCGGCCGATGCCCATGAACCAGTCCACTGCCAGCACCAGCACCAGGCCCACCACCGGGATGGCCGGAATCGCCGTCAGGGTGGCGGCCAGGATCACCAGCGCCGAGCCGGGAATCCCGTGGGCGCCTTTGGAGGTGATCAGCGACACCAGCAGGATGGTCAGCAAATCGGACATCGACAACGGCGTGCCGGTGGCATTGGCGATGAAGACGATGGCCAGGGTCAGGTAGATCGAGAAACCGTCGAGGTTGAACGAATAACCCGTCGGGATGACCAGGCCGACCGTGGAGCTGCCGATGCCCAGGTGCTCCAGTTTGCGCATGATCTGTGGCAGTACGGCGTCGGAGGAGGCGGTGCCGAGGACGATCAGCAGCTCTTCGCGCAGGTATTTGAGGAAAGGCAACATGCGCAGGCCGGAACAGCGCATGACCACGCCGAGAATGATGGCCACGAACGCGAAGCAGGTCAGGTAGAACAGGCCCACCAGGCTGCCCAGGTGCTGCAGCGAGTCCAGGCCGTACTTGCTGGTGGTGAAGGCGATGGCGCCGAATACGCCGATCGGCGCCAGACGCACGATCATGCCCATGATGCGGAAGATGATGTGGCTGAGTTCGTTGATCAGCCGCGAGATGCCGGAAGCCGCTTCGCCCACCAGGTTCAACGCGCTGCCGAACAGCACGGAGAACAGCAGCACCTGCAGGATATTGTTTTCGGCGAAGGCGCCCAGGACCGAGTTGGGGATCAGCCCCATCAGGAACTCAGAGGTGCCGTGCATGTGCTGGCTGCGCTGGGCGATGTCGCCCATGTCGGCGGCGGACAGCTGTTCCAGATGGATATTGGCGCCGCTGCCGATGCCGGTGGTGAAGGCGAAGACCAGGCCGATCACCAGGGCGATGGTGGTCAGGACTTCGAAGTAGATGACGGATTTGAGCCCGATGCGTCCGACCTTTTTCAGGTCGCCGGCGCCGGAGATGCCACTGACCACCACACAGAAGACGATCAGGCCGATCAGCATCTTGATCAGCTTGATAAAGGCATCGCCCAGTGGCTTGAGTTGCGAGGAGTATTCGGGAAGTGTCAGTCCGCACACGATGCCGAGCATCAGTCCGAGGACTACCTGGAGGAAAATCGAACGCGAGCACCATCTGAGCATGAGGGGAATCCTGGTCGGTGTCCCGGCTGCCGTGCGCGGAGCGCATCAGATTCGGGACTTAATTATTGTGGTCTTACCGGTATGTCCAGTGCAGGCGCAGTCTATGCCCGATTTTCCTGCGAATACAAGGGCAGATCCGAAAATTGGCATGACCGGTCTGACCAGTGGTGCTGGTCCTGTAGCCGCTGCCGCAGGCTGCGATAAGGCCGAAGGCCTTCCTGCGATCTTCAAAGTGTCACGGCCGTGCCGGCCGATCGCAGCCTTCGGCAGCGGCTACAAGTCCCGGGCCAGACAATTCGCGGACGAAAAAAAGCCCGGCGCGAAGGCCGGGCTTTTCATGCAACGCTCTGCGAATCAGGCGCCGTATACCGGCAGCTTCTTGCAGATGGCTTTGACTTTCTCACGAACGGCGTCGATCACCGCTTCGTTGTTCAGGTCGGCCAGGATGTCGCAGATCCAGCCAGCCAGTTCCTTGCACTCGGCTTCCTTGAAGCCGCGAGTGGTCACGGCCGGAGTACCGAAGCGCAGGCCGGAGGTGACGAACGGGGAGCGTGGGTCGTTTGGCACGGAGTTCTTGTTCACGGTGATGAAGGCCTTGCCCAGAGCGGCGTCGGCGTCTTTACCGGAGATTTCCTGCTTGATCAGCGACAGCAGGAACAGGTGGTTCTGAGTACCGCCGGAAACCACGTCGAAACCGCGCTCGATGAACACGCCGGCCATGGCCTGGGCGTTCTTCACCACTTGTTGCTGGTAGGCCTTGAACTCAGGCTGCAGCGCTTCCTTGAAGCAGATCGCCTTGGCCGCGATCACGTGCTCCAGCGGGCCGCCCTGGGCGCCCGGGAATACCGCGGAGTTCAGCTTCTTCTCGATGTCGGCGTTGGCGCGAGCCAGGATCAGGCCGCCACGTGGACCGCGCAGGGTCTTGTGGGTGGTGGTGGTGACCACGTCGGCGAAAGGCACCGGGTTCGGATAGACGCCAGCGGCGACCAGACCGGCTACGTGAGCCATGTCGACGAACAGGTAAGCACCGACCTTGTCGGCGATTTCGCGGAAGCGTGGGAAGTCCAGGACCTGCGAGTAGGCAGAGAAACCGGCCACGATCATTTTCGGCTTGTGCTCGACCGCCAGGCGCTCGACTTCGTCGTAGTCGATCAGGCCGTTGGCATCGATGCCGTACTGGATGGCGTTGTACAGCTTGCCGGAGGAGGAAACGCTGGCGCCGTGGGTCAGGTGACCGCCGTGGGCCAGGCTCATGCCCAGGATGGTGTCGCCAGCCGACAGCAGCGCCAGGTAAACGGCGGCGTTGGCTTGCGAGCCAGCGTGCGGCTGGACGTTGGCGTAGTCGGCGCCGAACAGTTCCTTGGCGCGGTCGATGGCCAGTTGCTCAACCACGTCGACGTATTCGCAGCCGCCGTAGTAACGCTTGCCTGGGTAACCTTCGGCGTACTTGTTGGTCAGTACCGAGCCTTGAGCTTCCATCACCGCAGGGCTGGTGTAGTTTTCCGAAGCGATCAGCTCAATGTGCTCTTCCTGGCGCTGGGCTTCTTGCTCCATGGCGGCAAAGAGATCGGCGTCGTACTTGGCAATAGTCAAATCACGGCTGAACATGGCGGTCCTCAAGGATCGGGGCAGAAAAGGGGGGCATTCTAACTCAACGGGTTTTAGATGGCATATGAAAGGACATCATGTCGCACGCAAATCAGCTTCAAGTGGAAAGCTGCAAGCCGCAAGCTAGAAGCCTGCAGGCGAACGGCTTCTATCTTGCCGCTCGTCGCTTGAAGCTTGCCGCTGCTTTTTAGTCGAACATGAACAGCGCGTCGTTGCTGAACTGCCCTTCGAAGCTGTTGGCCGGCATCGGCCGACCGAACAGATAGCCCTGGACTTCGTCACAGCCGTGCTCACGCAGAAAGTCCAACTGCTCATGGGTTTCCACGCCCTCGGCGATCACCGCCAGGTTCAGGCTGTGGGCCATGGCGATGATAGCGCGGGCGATCTGCGCATCCTGTTCGCCGGACGGCAGGCCGTCGACGAAGGTGCGGTCGATCTTCAACACGTCGATGGGGAACTGCTTGAGGTAGTTCAGCGATGAATAGCCGGTGCCGAAGTCGTCGACCGCGATGCTCAGGCCAAGGTTTTTCAGGCCGTCGAGGATCTGCATCGCTTCGCTGACTTCGCGCATCAGGATACTTTCGGTCAGTTCCAGCTCCAGGCAGGCCGGCGGCAGGCCGGTGTCCTTGAGGATGGTGGCGATCCGCATGCCCAGCTGGCCGTCGGAGAACTGGCGGGCCGAGATGTTCACCGAGACCTTCGGCACCCGGACCTTGGCCTGGTGCCAGGCCTTGAGCTGGCGACAGGCTTCGCTGATCACCCAGTCGCCGACATCCACCACCAGCCCCAGTTCTTCGAGCACCGGAATGAAGTCCCCCGGCGGTACCAGCCCGCGCCGCGGATGGCGCCAGCGCAGCAGGGCCTCGGCACCGGTCAGGCGCTTGCCGTCGCCGCTGAACTGCGGCTGGTAGTAGAGGATGAATTCCTGCTGTTCCAGGGCGTGGCGCAGGTCGCTTTCCAGCTCCAGGCGCTCCAGGGCGCTGGCGTTCATGTCGGCCTGGTAGAACTGGAAGTTGTTCTTGCCGCGCTCCTTGGCGTGGTACATCGCGGTGTCGGCGTTTTTCATCAGCTGGCTCAGCTCGTTGCCGTCCTGCGGGCTGAGGGCGATGCCGATACTGGCGGTGACGAAGAACTCACGGCCTTCGAGCACGAACGGCTTCACCAGGCTGGCGAGAATCTGCTCGGCGACGTGGATCGCCCGGTTCAGGGCGATCTCGCGGCTGGTCCGCGGTTGCAGGAGCAAGGTGAACTCATCGCCACCCATGCGCGCCACGGTGTCGTCATCGTCGACGCAATCGAGCAGGCGGGTGGCCATTTCCTTGAGCATGCGGTCGCCCGCGGCGTGGCCCAGGGAGTCGTTGATCGGCTTGAAGCGGTCCAGGTCGAGGAACATCAGCACCACCCAGGACTTTTGCCGCTCCGCCGACTGCAGGGCGGTGTGCAGGCGGTCCTGGAACAGCGTGCGGTTGGGCAGGTGGGTCAGGGCGTCGTAGTAGGCCAGGCGGTGAATGCGCTGCTCGCTGGCCTTGCGTTCGCTGATGTCGGTGAAGAAGCACACATAGCTGGCCAGATCGCCTTCGTCATCGAGCACCGCGGTGATGCCGACCCAGGCCGGATAGTGCTCACCGTTGCGGCGCTTGAGCCAGACCTCGCCTTCCCAGGTGCTGTGCTGGTGCAGCTGCTTGAGCACATAGCGCAGGTGGGCTTCCTGCTGTTCGTCGACGGTGAGCATGTTCGGCAACTGGTCGAGCACCTGGGACACCGCGTAGCCGCTGACCCGGCTGAACGCCTCGTTGGCCTGGACGATGTAGCCCGCCGGATCGGTGATCAGGATCGCCGAGGTCGAGTGCTCGAATACCGTGGCTGCCATGCGCAGGTCTTTTTCCGCGCGGCGCTGCTGGCTGATATCGCGGCCGACCCCGAGCACGCCTTCGAAGGCACCGTGTTCGTCCCACACCAGCACCAGGCGCAGCTCGATCGGAATCTTGCGCCCGTCGGCCCGCAGGCAGTCGAACAGGAACAACTGGGTCTGCACCTGGTTGCGCAATCGCGCCAGTTGCTCGGGTTTGTCCAGGGCCTTGCTGACCCGCTCCATCAGGGCATAGATGCCGGTCAGCTGTTGCGGGTTGGCGATGGTCGATTGCCAGCCGTTCTGGAAGATCCACTCGGCGTCATAGCCCAGTACCGACTGCACCGAGGGGCTGACATAGTTGAGGGCCATCTGGCTGTCGGTGGAGAAAATCACGTCGCTGATGCTTTCGGCGAGCATGCGATAGCGCCGTTCGCTGTCGCGCAGGGATTCGCTGGCCTCGATCTGGTCGGTGATGTCCTTGGCCACGCCGATGATGCGCGTGACCTGGTCGTACTTGTCCCGCGCCAGGGCCTGTTCGCGGATGTCGAAACAGCGCCATTGGCCGCTGCGGTGGCGAAAGCGCAAATGGCACTGCAGCAATTGCAGGTAGCCGGCATGCCGCTGTTCCTGGCGCAGGCGGTGATAGAGGTCGGCGTCTTCCGGGTGCAGGAGGATTTCCCAGAAGTACTCACCCATCTGGTGCAGTTCGGTCTTGTTGTAGCCGAGGGTCTGGCCCAGGTGGTGGTTGCTGAAGATCATCCGCTGGCTGATGACGTCCTGCACATAAAGATGGTCCGGCACGGTGCGCACCACGTCCGACCAGAAGCCCTCGCGCTCCAGCAGCGACAGCTCGATGAGCTTGCGGCTGGTGATGTCGCTGATGCTGAGGATCACCGCCCGGTAGTCGGCCGGGTCTTCCGGCAGGCGCAGCACCAGCCACAAGTGCTGGTCATGGCCCTGGGCGTCGCTGAGGCGGATTTCCAGCTCCAGCTGTTTGTGCTGGTTGATCACGGTTTCCAGCAGCTGGTTGCCGATGGCGCTGCTGTGGAGCGGGCTGCCTTCGATCAGCAGTTTCCAGGCCTGCTCGCAGGAGTCGACGTTGAGCAGCCGCAAGGCCACCTGATTGACCTCGGTGACGCGCAGTTCTTCCAGCAGCAGCTGGCGCTGCTGTGGGTTGTGCTCCAGCCAGGCCTTGAGTTGTTCGCTGTCGTGCAGTTGCGCCTTGTCGAGAAATGCCGGCAGCCCGGAGATATCCAGGACGCAGAGGGCGACCCCGGTGCCTTCGAAAATGTCCTGGTAGCGCCGGCGCCCTTCGTGCAGCTGACGCTGGCGGCGGCGCATGTTCAGCAGCGCAATCACCGGCAGCAGGGAGAACGCCAGCCCCAGCAGGCACTTGGCGATAAACGCCGGCAACAGTTGCTCGATCACCGCGCGATCGTCGAACAGGCCGCGCAATTGCCAGTCGCTGTTGCCCAGCGGCGCGACCAGCACGCTGTTGGCTATGTCGTCGGTGGTCACCGGGGTGCTGCTGCCGTCGTCGCGACTGAGGGCTTTCTGGTTCAGGCGGTTTTCAATGACCCAGGTCGGTTGGAAACCCTGGTCGGGGCTGGGGCTCAGGGACTGGGCGAAGGAGGGAGCCAGGCGCAGCACCCAGTAACTCTTGAGTGCACCGCTGGGCTGGTGCAGCAGCAGTTGGACCAGCGCGCCGTGGCTGGCATTGCTGTAGTAGTAGCGCTGGCCCCGGCTGCGGCTGGTCAGCTCGGCGAGCCAGGCGGCGTCCTGGCCGTCGGCGTCGCTGTCACTGATGAGCTGGCCCTTGGCATCCAGCAGCGCGATGCTTTGCAGGTCGGGCAGGGACAGTTGCAGCTTCTTCAGCAGCAGTTGCTGCTGTTCGGCATTCTGGGGTGGCTCGACGATCGGCAGCAGGTTAAGGGCGATCTGCGCATTGAGCGCCAGGTTGAGGCTGATGTGTTCGGCCAGGTCGGCGTTGTAGTCGATTGCGTGTTGACGCTGGTCTTTGCGGGTCTGTTGCAGTTGGTCGAGCAGTTGCCAGAACAGCAGGGCGAGCAGCAACAGGACCAGGGTCGCCAGCACGCCTTTCAGGGTACCGCGCAGGGGCGAGCCGGACGCAGGCGCAGTTGCGCGCAGGGAAGAGGGCGGAGTGGCATTGGACAAACTGTGATCCTGCGGTTTGGCTGGACTGGCGCGACGTGCACTATAAGCCGGACGCCCGAAGGGCGGCTAGCATGCCTTGAGTTGTGGCAAAGTGCCAGCCCTGGCTGGCTGGACCTTGCCCGGCCATTGAGGTAGCTTTGCCGGTTACGCGGGAGCGCTCCAGCTCCAGACAATCAGGCTTTTTCCGTACGCAGGCATTGATCGCGATCAAATGCCGGCGCCGCGCATGGCCTGGCCCGGGCTTCGCCCGCTCTTCATTCATCAGTCACTGACGCTAGGTTCATCATGGCTCAATACGTCTTCACCATGCATCGGCTGGGAAAAGTTGTTCCGCCGAAGCGGGAAATCCTGAAAAACATTTCTCTGTCGTTCTTCCCGGGCGCCAAGATCGGCGTGCTGGGCCTCAACGGTTCGGGTAAGTCCACCCTGCTGAAAATCATGGCGGGCGTCGACACCGAGTTCGAGGGCGAAGCCCGTCCGATGCCCGAGCTGAACATCGGCTACCTGCCCCAGGAACCTCAGCTGGACCCGGCCAAGACCGTGCGTGAAGTGGTCGAGGAAGCGGTCAGCGTGATCAAGGACGCCCAGGCACGCCTGGACGAGGTCTACGCGGCCTACGCCGATCCGGATGCCGACTTCGACAAGCTGGCCGCCGAGCAGGCCAAGCTCGAAGCGATCCTGCAGGCCAGCGATGGCCACAACCTGGAGCGCCAGCTGGAAGTCGCCGCCGATGCGCTGCGCCTGCCGGCCTGGGACGCCAAGGTCGAACACCTGTCCGGTGGTGAAAAACGTCGCGTGGCCCTGTGCCGCCTGCTGCTGTCCGCCCCGGACATGCTGCTGCTCGACGAACCGACCAACCACCTGGACGCCGATTCCGTGGCCTGGCTGGAGCACTTCCTCCACGACTTCCCGGGCACCGTGGTTGCGATCACGCACGACCGTTACTTCCTGGACAACGTCGCCGGCTGGATCCTCGAGCTCGACCGCGGCGCCGGCATTCCTTACGAGGGCAACTATTCGGGCTGGCTGGAAGCCAAGTCCGATCGTCTGGCCCAGGAATCCAAGCAGCAGTCGGCCCATGAAAAGGCCATGAAGGAAGAACTGGAGTGGGTGCGCAAAGGCGCCAAGGCTCGCCAGTCGAAATCCAAGGCCCGCCTGGCCCGCTTCGAAGAAATGCAATCGCAGGAATTCCAGAAGCGCAGCGAAACCAACGAGATCTACATCCCGGCCGGTCCGCGCCTGGGCGACAAGGTCATTGAGTTCAAGAACGTCACCAAGGGCTACGGCGATCGCGTGCTGATCGACAACCTGTCGTTCTCCATGCCCAAAGGCGCCATCGTCGGCGTGATCGGCGGTAACGGTGCGGGTAAATCCACCCTGTTCCGCATGCTGATGGGCAAGGAAACGCCGGACTCGGGCAGCATCGAAGTCGGCGAAACCGTGCAACTGGCTTGCGTCGACCAGAGCCGCGAGGACCTGGACGGCAGCAAGACCGTGTTCCAGCAGATCTCCGACGGCTCCGACCAGATTCGCATCGGCAGCTACGAGATCCCGTCGCGTACCTACGTCGGTCGTTTCAACTTCAAGGGCGGCGACCAGCAGAAGTTCGTCAAGGACCTGTCCGGTGGTGAGCGTGGTCGTCTGCACCTGGCCCTGACCCTGAAGGAGGGCGGCAACGTCCTGCTGCTCGACGAACCGTCCAACGACCTCGACGTCGAAACCCTGCGTTCCCTGGAAGAAGCCCTGCTGGACTTCCCGGGCGCCGCCATTGTGATCTCCCACGACCGGTGGTTCCTTGACCGTGTCGCGACCCACATCCTGGCGTACGAAGACGACTCGCAAGCGGTGTTCTTCGAAGGTAACTACACCGAGTACGAAGCCGATCGCAAGAAGCGCCTCGGCGACGCTGCAGCCCAACCGCACCGCGTGCGTTACAAGAAACTGGCCTGACCCGGGTCGGTTGCTTGAAAGAAACGGAGCCTTCGGGCTCCGTTTTTTTTGCGCGTGTTTCCAGGTGGAGCCTGCGGCTCTTATCGCGAGCAAGCTCGCTCCTACAGGGGCTGTGTCGTTCTTGTAGGAGCGAACTTGCTCGCGATGCGCCCTGACTGGCACCGCCAATTTTCGAGCTGCCCATCATGGGGCGAGGCCTGTGGTTTAGATCCCTTGAATGGTGCGTAAAAGGCCGAAAACAGCCAAATATTTATATCTATTGCACCATTTAAATTCATAACTGCGACATTTTGCTCTGTCATGGTGCTGTTCGAGTTGCTAAAGTCCCGGGCAAATCTCCGTTAACGACAATAAATTTGCCGAGACTTTCCCATGATCGAATCCGTCGAAGACTTCCTCGCCCGCCTGAAAAAGCGCGACCCGGACCAGCCTGAATTCCACCAGGCGGTGGAAGAGGTGCTGCGCAGCCTGTGGCCATTCCTGGAGGCCAATCCGCATTACCTGACCTCAGGCATTCTCGAGCGTATCTGCGAGCCGGAGCGGGCGGTGGTGTTCCGTGTGTCGTGGGTCGACGATCAGGGCAAGGTCCAGGTCAATCGCGGGTTCCGCATCCAGATGAACAGCGCCATCGGCCCGTACAAGGGCGGTTTGCGTTTCCACCCTTCGGTCAATCTGGGGGTGCTGAAATTCCTCGCCTTCGAGCAGACCTTCAAGAACTCCCTGACCTCGCTGCCCATGGGCGGCGGCAAGGGTGGTTCGGACTTCGACCCGAAGGGCAAGAGCGACGCCGAGGTGATGCGCTTCTGCCAGGCCTTCATGAGCGAGCTGTATCGCCATATCGGTTCGGATGTGGACGTACCGGCGGGGGATATTGGCGTGGGCGCCCGGGAAATCGGCTTCCTGTTTGGTCAGTACAAGCGCCTGAGCAACCAGTTCACCTCGGTGCTGACCGGCAAGGGCATGAGTTACGGCGGCAGCCTGATCCGCCCGGAGGCTACCGGCTTCGGTTGCGTGTACTTCGCCGAAGAAATGCTCAAGCGCCGTGACGGTCGGGTGGAAGGCAAGCGCGTGGCGATTTCCGGTTCCGGTAACGTGGCGCAATACGCGGCGCGCAAGGTCATGGACCTGGGCGGCAAGGTGATCTCCCTGTCGGACTCCGAAGGCACGCTGTACTGCGAGGCCGGGCTGACCGAGGAGCAATGGCAGGCGGTGCTGGAGCTGAAGAACGTCAAGCGCGGGCGCATCAGCGAGCTGGCGACGCAGTTCAATCTCGAATTCCTCGTCGGCCAGCACCCTTGGGCGCTGCCTTGCGATATCGCGCTGCCGTGCGCCACCCAGAACGAACTGGACGCCGAGTCGGCGCGCGCGCTGCTGCGCAATGGCTGCATGTGCGTGGCTGAAGGGGCGAACATGCCGACCACCCTGGAGGCTGTGGATATCTTTATCGAGGCCGGCATTCTGTTCGCCCCGGGCAAGGCCTCGAACGCCGGGGGCGTGGCGGTCAGCGGGCTGGAGATGTCGCAGAACGCCATGCGCCTGCTGTGGAGCGCCGGCGAGGTGGACAGCAAGCTGCACGGCATCATGCAGTCGATCCACCACGCCTGCGTGCATTACGGCGAAGAAAACGGCCGGATCAACTACGTCAAGGGGGCGAACATCGCCGGCTTCGTCAAGGTCGCCGATGCCATGCTGGCCCAGGGCGTGGTTTAAGCCGGGTCGATGCGGATCACCTCGATCAATTGATCGCCCGCCGGGCGCTGCCACAGCACTTCATCGCCAAGCTGGGTGCCCAGCAGCGCGCGGCCGAGCGGCGAGCCCCAATTGATCAGGCCCTTGGCGACATCGGCCTGATCCTCTCCCACCAGTTGCACACACTGCTCGGTACCGTGCTCGTCGGCGAAGATGACCCGGCTGCCGATCTGCACTTTCGACCGCGATGTCGCCTGGGGAACCACCTGGGCGCTTTGCAGGCGCTGGTTGAAGTAGCGCAGGTCGCGTTCGATATCGGCCAGTTGCTGTGGGTCCGCCTGGTCGCCCAGTGCCGACTGTTGGTTGTGCCGGGTTTGCAGGAACGCGACCTTGGCTTGCAGTTCGCTCAGGCCCTGTGGGGTGACGTAGTTGGGCTGCGCGCTGATCTGCCGCTCCACGGGCTGGTCGGCCTGGGCGGCAGTCAGTTCCTCATTGACGAAGGCTCGGCTCATGGGAGTTTTCCCGTAATGAAGGTTTGGGCCATGGTCGCAGCCTTTTGGTTTCGGGCCATGTCTGAAAGCGACTTACTGCGAGCGATAGGCTCGCGCGGCGTCGCGGTCTTTTTCCTCTCGCCAGGCGCGTTCGCGTTCGTCCCAGTGACGCTGCCGATAGTCATTGCGATCCTGGTTTTCCAGCATGGCCTGGCACTGGCGAAAACCGTCGCTCCAGCCCTCGGCGTATTGCGGGTCCTTGAGGTAGCGCGGCACGTTCTTGCGAAATTCGCCGTTGATCGCCCCGGCGGCCTGGCGACCGCTGGCGCAGCCGTCATCGAAGCCGTCGGCGAAGGCCGGTGGATAACCCTGCTTGAGCAACTGTTCGTGGGTCGTCTCACAACCGCTCAGCAACGCCAGCCATGCCACCACCGCATACCGCCACATCTCTGACTCCCACGCCGCTCAACGGCTCATAGAGAAAGTCTAGAAGGGGATTCGTCAGTGGTTTGTGAAAGCGCGGTGAGAATGCGACCGGGGGTCAGTAGTGGTACCACTTCAGCTCCAGCATCACCTCGTTTTCCGCCGTGGCCAGGTGGCTGAACTCGCGCTGGGCGCTCAGGCGCAGGCCCAGGTTGCGTGATAGCTCCCATTGCTGGTTGAGGCTCAAGCTGCGGCGTACCTCACCGTTGGTGAAGTAGTCGCCCTTGGCTTCGACGCTGAAATTGCCCAGCGGGTTTTTCCACAGCAGGCCGGTGTTGAAGCCGGCCGCCGGAGTGATGAAACCGGCGAAATCGGCGTTGTGCTCGACGCGCACGGTGCCCAGGGCGAAGCCGAGCATGTTCTCGCTGAGCTGCCAGGTGCCGCCACCGCCACCGTTGACATGGCTGACCAGGGTTTCATCGTCGTGTTTGCCCGGCACTCGCTCCAGGCCGCCGGTGACCTGCCAGGACCAGGGTTGCAGCAGTTCGTTGCGCGGCGTCAGTGAACGAATGGTCGCCAGGTCCAGTTGCTGCAACTGCCAATTGTTGCCTTCGTACTGGCGCAGCTTCATCTGCAGGATTTCGATCTGTGCGCCCAGGGGGAAACCTTCGGCATTGTCGTTGAGGTCGTGATAGGCCATGCGCAGCCCGTATTCGCCAAAAGCCTGGTCGCCGCGGGTGCCCACGCCGACCTGCCAGGTGCGCGATTCATGGCCGTCTTCCGGCAGGCCTGGGCGTTCGATGGACAGTTCGGGCGGCGGGTTGCGGTTGATCGCCCGCAACAGTTCGAAACTGCGCTGCGCCCGTTGCGGATCGCGCTCCTGACCGTTGGCCCGGTAGCGCTCGAGGCGATAGGCCGCATCGATGATCAGTGCCTGGCGGTCCCGTGGCAGGGCCTTGAAGGCCGGCTCCTGCAGCTGTTGCTGGTCGGCGCTGACCTTCAGCACCCATTGTTGCTCGTCGTTGCTCAGCAGCTTGGCGCGCTCCAGCAGCTCACGTTCGCGGGACGGGCGGTACTCGATTTTCTCCACCAGGCCGGCTTCCTTCACCGCCTTGACGGTGTCGGTGGGAATCGCCGTCAACGGGAATTGTCCGGTCAGGCGCAGGCTGGGGCGCGCCACTTGCAGCAGCTCGAGCAAACGGTAAGAGCAGTTCTCGTCGAAGAAGAAGTAGTCGAACTTGATCTGCTTCAGTTCCCAGACATGCTCGACCATGCGTTCGGTTTCCGCCTGGGTCAGGTTCAGCCGGTATTCCCACAAGTCGCGGTTTTCCAGGCTGCGGTATTCCGAGAGCTTCTCCTGGTAGGGCACCAAGGCGAACAGCCCGGGGTAGCCGCCCATCAGGCCTTTCCAGGCGTAGAGAATGCTGTTGTCCGAGCCTTCGATATAGGCGCCGAAGTTGATCGCGTAGCTGAGCAGGGCGGTGTGGTTGCTTTGCACATCGGCCTGGTCGATGCGCAGCAGGGTATGGCCGAACATCGACGACGGGCTGTTCAGGTAGGCCGCCGGGAAAATCATCACCGTGCTGTGGGGCGCGACGTCCTTGAACCACTGGTTGAACTCATTGCAGTCCACCGTCGGCAGATCGCTCAGGCTCAGTTGGGCCTTGAGCCAGCGGGTGCGGGCGGGGTACACGCATTGAGCATGCTGGTTGCCGCTGCTGGCGGGGGCGTAGAGCGCGTTCAGCGTGGCCTTGAGTTCGGCGTCGGGGTGTTCGGCGCCGTCGCTGGCGAGGAAAAACTTCGGGTCGCTGACATAACTGCGCCAGCCTCCGAGCTTGGCGGTTTCGTAGTGGCCAAGGGAAATCCAGAACGGATCGTTGGCCAGTTGCTTCAAACGTGAGTGGTCGATTTGTGGCGCGGCGGACAGCGGGGCGCAGACACAGAGCGCCAGGGAGGCAAGGCGTTTGAGCATGGTGGGCAACTTGAGTCGGAAAAAACAAAGACCCGGGAGGGGTCATGTCCGAAAAACAAAAGCCCGCTCCCCGAAAAGAGCGGGCGGGTCGAGATTAAGCCGGGGTGGCGTATTTGGCCAGGCGTGCATCGCTTTTCAGCACGGCCAGGGTGTTGGTGTGCACATCTTCCGCGGTCACGTCGGCTTTGCTGAAGATCTGCTGGAAGTGCTCGTGGGTGACGGCGGCGAAGTGCGCGCGGTCTTCGGGAGCGACGCCCAGGACCACGGCGTAGGTGGTCAGCGCTTCGCCTTCACCTTTGGCCATGTCTTCGGAGAGCTCGTTCATCATGCCATTCATGGCAAACCAGGATTTGCCGCCGTAAGTCAGCGCGCTGTTGGTCGAGCAGCCGTTGGTGCCGGAAGTCATACCGAAGGTCGCGTTACCGGAGGTGCCGTTGGTGGTGGAGGCCAGGAAGTGAGCCGGAGTGCCGCGCTGTCCTTCGAACAGCAGGTTGCCCCACCCACAATCCGGACCGCCTGGCGCTTGGGCCATTGCATTGATGGAAACAGCGGTGAAGAGAGTACCGAGAAGAATCCGTTTCATAGCTTTGTTCTCTTTGTGTGCAAACCAATGGACAAGGGTTCTGGCCCATGTCGGCGCCAGTGGGCCGGTTATTAGTCCAGCCGCGCAGCTTGGAGTTTAGGCAGATTCCAAGGGTTCCGTGTTTTTTTGCATGACATTCCTTGAAATAGACGGTTTTTATGCTGTCCGCGTGGCGCCTGGGATCTGTCCGCGCTTTCGCTGCCTCGCGCCTTGCCAGCCGCTGTACCCGGCGCCAGAATGCCCCATCTGCCCCGCCTGATGTAAGGAAGCCCGATGCCTGATCCTGTTGCTGCCAGCTTGCGTCTAGCGCCCGAAGCGCTGACCCGTCCGTTTTCCGCTGAACAGTTCAGCTTCTCGACCACCAATGATTTGGAGCCCTTTCGCGGTGTGCTTGGCCAGGAACGTGCGGTCGAAGCCTTGCAGTTCGGTGTGGCCATGCCACGCCCCGGTTACAACGTCTTTGTCATGGGCGAGCCCGGCACTGGTCGCTTCTCTTTCGTCAAACGCTACCTGAAGGCTGAGGGCAAACGCCTGCAGACCCCGTCCGACTGGGTCTACGTCAACAATTTCGATGAGCCGCGCGAGCCGCGCGCGCTGGAGCTGCCTTCGGGGGCCGCGGGGGCGTTCATCAGTGACATCAACGGCCTGATCGACAACCTGCTGGCGACCTTTCCGGCGGTCTTCGAGCATCCCTCCTATCAACAGAAGAAAAGCGCCATCGACCGCGCGTTCAACCAGCGTTACGACCGTGCCCTCGATGTGATCGAGCGCCTGGCGCTGGAGAAGGACGTCGCGCTGTACCGCGACAGCAGCAATATTGCCTTCACCCCTATGCTCGACGGCAAGGCGCTGGACGAGGCAGAGTTCGCGCAACTGCCCGAGGCCGATCGTGAGCGTTTCCACGAGGACATTTCCGCCCTGGAGGAGCGCCTCAACGAAGAACTGGCGAGCCTGCCGCAGTGGAAGCGCGAGTCGAGCAACCAGCTGCGTCACCTCAACGAAGAAACCATCACCCTGGCCTTGCAGCCATTGCTGGCGCCGCTGTCCGAGAAGTACGCGGAAAATGCCGGCGTGTGTGGCTACCTGCAAGCCATGCAGGTGTACCTGCTCAAGACCGTGGTCGAGCAACTGGTGGACGACAGCAAGACCGACGCCGTGGCCCGCAAGCTGCTGGAAGAACAGTATGGTCCGAGCCTGGTGGTCGGCCATCCGGCCAGTGGCGGCGCGCCGGTGGTGTTCGAGCCGCACCCGACCTACGACAACCTGTTTGGCCGCATCGAATACAGCACCGACCAGGGCGCGCTCTACACCACTTACCGGCAGCTGCGTCCGGGTGCCCTGCATCGGGCCAACGGCGGTTTCCTGATTCTCGAAGCCGAGAAAATGCTCAGCGAACCCTTTGTCTGGGATGCCCTCAAGCGGGCCCTGCAATCGCGCAAGCTGAAGATGGAATCGCCGCTGGGCGAACTGGGGCGCCTGGCCACCGTGACCCTGACCCCGCAACACATCCCGCTGCAGGTCAAGGTCGTGATCATCGGTGCTCGTCAGCTGTACTACACGCTGCAGGACCTGGATCCGGACTTCCAGGAAATGTTCCGCGTGCTGGTGGACTTCGACGAAGACATCCCGATGGTGGACGAAAGCCTCGAACAGTTCGCCCAGTTGCTGAAAACTCGCACCTCCGAAGAAGGCATGGCGCCGCTGACCGCGGACGCGGTGGCACGCCTGGCGACCTATAGCGCCCGGCTGGCGGAACACCAGGGGCGCTTGTCGGCGCGTATTGGCGATCTATTCCAGCTGGTCAGCGAGGCGGACTTCATCCGTCACCTGGCCTCGGACGAGATGACCGATGCCGGGCATATCGAACGGGCGCTCAAAGCCAAGGCCACCCGTACCGGGCGGGTCTCGGCGCGGATTCTCGACGACATGCTGGCGGGGATCATTCTGATCGACACCGATGGCGCGGCCGTGGGCAAGTGCAACGGCCTGACCGTACTGGAAGTGGGCGACTCGGCCTTTGGTATTCCGGCGCGGATTTCCGCCACGGTGTATCCGGGGGGCAGCGGTATCGTCGACATCGAGCGCGAGGTCAATCTCGGCCAGCCGATTCACTCCAAGGGCGTGATGATTCTCACCGGCTACCTGGGCAGCCGTTACGCGCAGGAATTCCCCCTGGCGATCTCGGCGAGCATCGCCCTGGAGCAATCCTACGGTTATGTCGATGGTGACAGTGCGTCGCTGGGCGAGGCGTGCACGCTGATCTCGGCCTTGTCGAAAACCCCGCTCAAGCAATGTTTTGCCATTACCGGGTCGATCAACCAGTTCGGCGAAGTGCAGGCGGTTGGTGGGGTCAACGAGAAGATCGAAGGCTTCTTCCGCCTCTGCGAAGCGCGGGGCCTGACGGGCGAGCAGGGCGCGATCATTCCTCACGCCAATGTCGCCACCCTGATGCTCGACGAGAAGGTACTGGCAGCGGTCCGCGCCGGGAAATTCCACGTGTATGCCGTGCGCCAGGCTGACGAGGCCCTGAGCCTGCTGGTCGGCGAGCCCGCGGGCGAGCCGGATGCGGATGGCCAGTTCCCGGAAGGCAGTGTCAACGCGCGGGTGGTGGAGCGTCTGCGGGTTATCGCGGAAATGATCAGCGAGGACGATCTCAAGGAAGCGGAAAAAGAGCAGGCACAAGAAGCATTGGCGCAAACCAAGCCGGCATGAGCTATGCCGCGGCGAGGGCTCGGCCTTCGTCGCGGCGCCGGTCCGCTGGCGTCAATTTTCTCGAATAGACCATTCGGCGCCTGTTCAGCCGGTCAACTTTGCTTCTCAGTCTTTTCTTCCTATTCTCAGGGCAGGAGAACGACAGTCGTCACTGGATCGAAACAGTCTTCACATGAGGGCTGAATACCGGATCTACCGAGGGTCGCCGCCATGTCGCGCAACCTCTGCCTTACCCGCCAGTGTCTTGGCCTGGTCACCCGTATCGAGTGCAGTATCCGCCCGCTGGCGGGAGATAACGGAATGTGGACCCTACTGTTCGCCGCCGGAATGGCTGGCGAACAACCTTCGGCCATCAAGGCCCAGGGACCTTTCTGCGGTCCCAGCGTGGCCGAATCCATCCTTGATTCCATCGTCGAAAGCCTGACCACCCATGGCTATGAGCTGGCCGACGATCCGCAGATCTGGTGCCTGCACCTTCAGGCGCAACTACGGCAGATCAATGGCGAACGCTGCCGCCATTGACGCGATCTCCCGTTAATCCCTACCGCTGAGTCCTACTCGGCGGGTGGTGGATTCTCCAGCTTGTCGAGCTTGACCTCAAAGCCATATTCGACGGTATTGAGTTCGCTGCGCTGGTAGGTTTCCAGCTCGGTGGGCTGCCCATAGAAGTAATGCACGTCGAACGAGGCCGAACCTTTTGCTGGCGCCTCATGGCTGACCGCAAGAATCTCCTTCAGGTACTGACCGCTGCTGTCCTTGGCGTAGAAGCGCCAGGCCTCGGTCGGGAACAGGCGCTGGTCGACGATCAGCGCATTGCCTCGCAGTTCAAGCCCTTTGGGCAACTGGCTGACGGGCAGGGCCTTCTTCTCGATGCTGGCCAGAAACAGTGGGATCGCACCGACGGCGTAAGCCGGGGTTTCCGGGAACAGGGTCAGGTCGTAAGTGATCGAGCTACGCAGTGGATCGACCTCGACCGCCTCCGAGGGCAGTTCGATGGGCTCGCCGCGTTTGCCGTTTTCGTTCTGGGTGAAGAAGGTCACCGGGCTGTCGCTGGTAGAGAAGGAGGTGCCCAGCAATTCGTCATTGAAGGTTTTCGGGTGGTCGAACTCGATCCGCGCCGCGCTGGCGTCCTCGGTGGATTGGTGAATGACCACGCTTTTTTTCAGGGTGTCTTCGTCGAGGTTGGCGCCCTTGAGGTAGTTCGGTGCCTGGTCGTCATACACCACTACCGGCATGGGCAGGGGCTGGATCTTGCTGTCGGTGGTCAGAGGGTCGAAGCGCCGCACCGGCAGGTTGAACTCTTTGCGGGTGACGGTGGCTCCAGAGAAATCCAGCACGTTGACTTCGAGCTTGTCGATCAGGCCGTTGAAATACACCTTGGTGTAATGGCTGTGCTGCTCGCGCTCGAAGGTTTTGCGCTCCTCTTCAAGCTGCTGCTCGAACGCCTGGCTCCAGGCCTTCTGCTTCTGCATTTCGGCGAGCTGCTTGGCGTAGAAGGCGATCTGTTGGCTGTTCTCGTTGATCGAACCGGAGCGCGAAAGGATCTGGCCGGTGGTGTCGCGTGCCTGCACCAGCAACGGGTTGAGCGGCGTCTCGCTGAGCCCGGGCGGCAGTGGGGCGCTGTTGGTCAACTCGATTTCGGCGCTGTTCTTGTCCAGGGACAGCAGTTTCACGCTGACATTCTTGTCGCTGCGTTGCTTGCCGACATCGGCCTTGCCCAGTTCGAAGGTGAGCACCTGGTGTGGCGCGATCACTTCGGCCTTGCCTTGCAACGTCACGGGTTGGGGCTGGTTCTTGTTTTCGACTTCCACGCCTTCGATGAACGGGTAGGTCACCGTCAGGTCATCCGGATTGGTCAGGTTGGAACTGGAGGGGCTCAACTGGATGCCGGGATCGGTTTCCGACCATTCGGGCTGGAAGGCGATGACCTTGCCGTTGCTCAGGGTTACGGATTGCCATTCCAGGCCGTGGGGGAAGGGGAATTGCGCCGGCATGTTGAAGCTGAAGGGGAACACCGGCTGCAGATCGGTCAGGTAGTCGGAGTTGGAGGTCTTGCGCAGTACGAACAGGCCATTGAGGTAGGTGTCGACCAGGGCCTGCGGGCTGGGGTAGTGCTTGAGCAGGGCCAGGGCGTCATCGCCGTATTCGGTCTCGATGGGCTTGCTCTTGAGCCGCAGTTGCGCTCGCTCGAGCAGTAACAGCGAACCGCCCAGGTCAGCGATGGCGTCCTTGAGCTTGGGATCCTGGATGGCGTCCAGGGATTGTTCGAACTGTGCGGTTTTCTGTTCCAGGCTGACTTGCTGCTTCTCGTCGCTGGGCGAGCAGCCGCTGCTGAGCAGTACCGCGATACACAGGCCGGTACCCGCCAAAGGCAATCGCAAATCCATTCTCCAGGCTTCCTGTCCGATGTCATTGAGCTGTTCAAGTGCTTGCGACACTAGCAGAAAAACGCTTTGGCAGACGCGCAGGCAATGGATTTCGTTGCGGTTTATGGGCTTTTGGCTGGCTGATATACTCGCCGCCGTTTTCAGACCTGTGTGAGATTCAATGGAACGTTTTATCGAGAATGCAATGTACGCCTCGCGCTGGCTGCTGGCGCCGATCTACTTTGGCCTGTCATTGGGGCTGCTCGCCCTGGCTTTGAAGTTCTTCCAGGAAGTCTTTCACGTCATCCCCAACGTGTTCTCCATGGCCGAGTCGGATCTGATCCTGGTGCTGCTGTCGTTGATCGACATGGCACTGGTCGGCGGCCTGCTGGTGATGGTGATGATCTCCGGCTACGAAAACTTCGTGTCTCAGCTGGACATCGACGAGGACAAGGAAAAGCTCAACTGGTTGGGCAAGATGGACTCCTCCTCGCTGAAGATGAAGGTGGCCGCGTCCATCGTGGCGATCTCCTCGATCCATCTGCTGCGGGTATTCATGGACGCGAAGAACATCGAGCCGCAGTACCTGATGTGGTACGTGATCATCCACATGACCTTCGTGATTTCGGCTTTCGCCATGGGCTATCTGGACAAGCTGACCAAGCACTGATCGCCTGACCACCGCTGTAGCCGCGCCGCCCGGCCGTTGTGAAACGGACGGGCGGCGTCGTTTGTGGCTTGTGCTTTTACCGGCCGAGGCATATCCCTGTAAGGGTCACGGGCTTGAACTGCGCGAGGTGCACCCATGAACCTGCACGAGTTGAATGCTTATGCCGTCGCCGGAAAAATCGACGAGCTGAACCTGATCTCCCTCGAAGGCGGTATCTATCTGCTCGAGGCGCGGATGCACGGGACGGCCTATCCGTTGAGCGACGCCCACGGGCAGATGTTGCATCTGCGTTCGGTGGAACATGCCAGGGAAGTGCTGCATGCCTTTCCCAAGCTGCCCTTCAACCTGATCCACGCTTCAGTGCATGATGAGATGTGCGGCCTCTCGGCCAATACCGATGACAGCCTGCGGGTGCCCCTCGCCGTCCGCTCGGCCTGACAGGCGGGGACGCACGTTCATCACCGTGGCATCTGTGCTAGTCTGCTCGCCCTTTTGGTTCCGGGCGTCCCGGGATGCGCTGTGTACGCACGGCGGATTTCCGAGCCGTCCGCACAGCGGAGCAGTGTCATGTCCGAAGTAAATCTGTCCACCGACGAAACCCGCGTCAGCTACGGTATCGGCCGTCAGCTGGGCGACCAGCTGCGTGACAACCCGCCACCGGGCGTGAGCCTGGACGCCATCCTGGCGGGCCTGACCGACGCGTTCGCCGGCAAGCCTAGCCGTGTAGGCCAGGAAGAAATGTCCGCCAGCTTCAAGGTGATCCGCGAAATCATGCAGGCCGAAGCCGCTGCCAAGGCTGAAGCCGCTGCTGGCGCGGGCCTGGCTTTCCTGGCTGAAAACGCCAAGCGCGAAGGCATCACCACTCTGGCCTCCGGCCTGCAGTTCGAAGTGCTGACCCAGGGCGAAGGCGCCAAGCCATCCCGTGAAGACAGCGTGCGTACCCACTACCACGGCACCCTGATCGACGGCACTGTGTTCGACAGCTCCTACGAGCGCGGCCAGCCTGCGGAATTCCCGGTCGGCGGCGTGATCGCTGGCTGGACCGAGGCGCTGCAACTGATGAATGCCGGTAGCAAATGGCGTCTGTACGTGCCGAGCGAGCTGGCTTACGGCGCGCAAGGCGTTGGCAGCATCCCGCCGCACAGCGTTCTGGTGTTTGACGTCGAGCTGCTCGACGTTCTGTAAGCCTCAGTTGCCGGGCTGAGCGTGCTCGCGATCCATACGCCGTGTGTGCGGTGTACGGATCGCGCGCAGGTTCGCCTTGGCAGAGGGTTTAGGTGGGGTCATAGACGTATTTTTGCGCTCAGGCCTTGCCCTTCGGCTGTTCCGGCAGGGCGCAAGGCCCGTGCATAGCAGAACAGAAACAGGTTGCGCACCAGCTCCTTGAGCACCACCGGCTCGCTGGAACTCAGGCCATTGAGATCCAGGTCGCCCTGGTCCTGCAGCTCGTTCAAGGCTTCTTCTTCCAGTACCGCACAGACTTCCCCGGTTTCCCGATGCAGGATTCGCAGGTAAGGGTGTGGGCGGTCCAGCCATGCGTCGATCAAATAAGTCATGAGTCTTATCTCCTTGATGGGTTTCAATGAGAATAATTCTTATTCAATGAATAGCAAGTACCTATTGGCGGTTTCTGCTTTTTTCTGTGTGGAAATTGTTGTGAGTCAAAAGGGCTGGCCTTTTGATAGGTGGCGGGAGAGGCGGGGAATCAGGCGGGAGCGGGGAGGGCTTCACCCCGTGGCTGGCACGGGGCGATAGCCGGAATATCAGACCTTGCGGACGAACTCGGACTTGAGCTTCATCGGGCCGATACCGTCGATCTTGCAGTCGATGTCGTGGTCGCCATCGCACAGGCGGATGTTCTTGACTTTGGTACCGACCTTGACCACCAGCGAGGTGCCCTTGACCTTGAGGTCCTTGATCACGGTGATGGTGTCGCCGTCTTGCAGGACATTGCCGACCGAGTCTTTTTTCACGGTTTCATCGGATGCGGCCTCGGCTTCGCCGTTGGCGGACCATTCGTGGGCGCATTCCGGGCAGACCAACTGGGCGCCGTCTTCATAGGTGTATTCGGAATTGCATTTTGGGCAGGGTGGCAACGTGCTCACTAAGACTCCTCGGATTCAGGAAGGCTAAAAAAGCGCACATTATATAGGGTTTTGCTCGGGGAAGGGGTATCGCGGGGGATTGGGCGAGAAAGCATCGCGAGCCAGCCCGCTCCTGCGCAGGGCTGGAGCGGGCTGGCGATCGAATCTTAGTGGGTGCGGGCTACAGCGAATTCGCTCAGTTCCACCAGCGCGTCGCGGTATTCGCTCGGCGGCAGGGCTTCCAGGCAGGCGATGGCGCGAGCGACATAGTCGCGGGCCAGTTGCGCGGTGTAGTCCAGGGAGCCGGAGGCTTCCACGGCCGCGCGGATGCTTTCCAGGTCTTCGATACCGCCTTTCTGGATCGCCTGGCGCACCAGGGCCGCCTGTTCCGGCGTGCCTTCGCGCATGGTGTAGATCAGTGGCAGGGTCGGCTTGCCTTCGGCCAGGTCGTCGCCGACGTTCTTGCCCAGGGTTTCCGCATCGCCGCGGTAGTCGAGCAGGTCGTCCACCAGTTGGAAGGCCACGCCCAGGTGATCGCCGAAGGTGCGCAGGGCTTCGCTCTGCTCTTCGGTGGCGCCGGCCAGGGCGGCGGCGCTGTGGGTCGAGGCTTCGAAGAGCATCGCGGTCTTGCCGCGGATGACTTCCATGTAGGTTTCTTCGGTGGTGCTGGCGTCACGGACTTTCGACAGCTGCAGCACTTCGCCTTCGGCGATGATGCGGGTGGCTTGCGAAAGGATCTTCATCACTGGCATCGAGCCCAGCTCGACCATCATCTCGAAGGAGCGCGAGTACAGGAAGTCGCCCACCAGCACGCTCGGGGCATTGCCCCACATGGCGTTGGCGGTCGAGCGGCCACGGCGCATGCCGGACATGTCGACCACGTCGTCATGCAGCAGGGTGGCGGTGTGCAGGAATTCGATGGTGGCGGCCAGCAGGCGCAGGTCGTCGCCTTCGCGACCCAGGGCCTTGCCACACAGCAGCACCAATAAAGGACGCAGGCGTTTACCCCCGGCCGAGGTAATGTAGTCGCCGATTTTCGATACCAGCGGCACTCGGGAGGTCAGCTGCTTCTTGATGATGCCGTCGACGGCGCTAAAATCGTCCGCCACCGCGCGGTAGAAAGCTTGGGGTTGCATCAGCGACAGGTGCTCCAGAAGGGTTGCGCGGCATGCTAGGACCCACGTCCGGGGCTGTCAAGGCGCGATGGACGGCCCCTTGCATCGCCAAGACAGCTTGCGTACAATCGCGCACCCTGAACTTCCTGGGCAGCACCTGCCTTACGCAATTGCACTTGGGCCGTTCCAGCCCCATGCAGCCATGCCAGCCAATACCTCTTCTTATAAAGAGCTGGGTGAGCAGGATTATCGGAGAAATACCATGTACGCAGTAATCGTTACCGGCGGTAAGCAATACAAGGTCGCTGAAGGTGAATACCTGAAGATCGAAAAACTGGAAATCGCCACTGGCGAATCCGTGACTTTTGACCGCGTTCTGTTGGTTGCCAATGGCGACGACGTGAACATCGGCGCACCTGTTGTTGCTGGCGCAACCGTCAAGGCTGAAGTGATCTCCCAAGGTCGTCACGATAAAGTCCGCATCATCAAGTTCCGTCGCCGTAAGCACCACATGAAGCGTATGGGCCACCGCCAGTGGTTCACCGAGATCAAAATCACCGGTATTCAGGCTTAATTTCAGCCTAATTCCTCACTAGGAGAATTGAACTCATGGCACACAAAAAAGCTGGTGGTAGTACCCGTAACGGTCGCGACTCAGAAGCCAAACGCCTTGGCGTGAAGATGTATGGCGGCCAGGTCATCAAGGCCGGCAACATCATCGTGCGTCAGCGCGGCACCCAATTCCACGCTGGCTACGGCGTTGGCATGGGTAAAGATCACACCCTCTTCGCGAAAATCGAAGGCGTGATCAAGTTTGAAGTAAAAGGCGCCTTCGGTCGTCGTTACGTGAGCGTTGTCGCGGCTTAATTGCGCGATCGCTGGAAAAGCCCTGTCTTGCGACGGGGCTTTTTCGTTTGTGGGGTGAGTCTCTTGCAAAACTGTTTGTATGGGCTGCCAGCGCTGGATGTTACGGCCGTTGATCGGGGTCGCTGCGCTCATTTTTGCAAGAGTCTTATGTCTTAGTGTTTTTCGGCTCGCCCGTGCGGCGAGAGGCGTTTTGTTATGAAGTTCGTTGATGAAGTTTCGATCCGAGTAAAAGCTGGCGACGGCGGCAATGGCTGCATGAGTTTCCGTCGGGAAAAGTTCATCGAAAACGGTGGTCCGAACGGTGGTGATGGTGGTGATGGCGGCTCGATCTACATGATCGCCGACGAAAACCTCAACACCCTGGTGGACTACCGCTACACCCGCCATTTCGACGCCGAGCGTGGCTCCAATGGCGGCAGTACCGATTGCACCGGCAAGAAAGGTGAGGATCTCGAGCTGCGCGTACCGGTCGGCACCACGGTGATCGACGCCGGTACCCAGGAAGTGATCGGTGACCTGACCAAGGCTGGTCAGCGTTTGCTGGTGGTGCAGGGCGGTTGGCACGGTCTGGGTAACACCCGTTTCAAATCCAGTACCAACCGCGCGCCGCGCCAGACCACTCCGGGCAAGCCGGGTGAGCAGCGTGATCTCAAGCTGGAGCTGAAAGTGCTGGCGGACGTCGGTCTGCTGGGCTTGCCGAATGCGGGTAAGAGCACCTTCATTCGCTCGGTGTCCGCGGCCAAGCCGAAAGTGGCCGACTATCCGTTCACGACCCTGGTGCCGAACCTGGGCGTGGTCAGTGTCGACCGCTGGAAGAGCTTCGTGATCGCCGACATCCCGGGCCTGATCGAGGGCGCTTCAGATGGTGCGGGCCTGGGTATCCGTTTCCTTAAGCACCTGGCGCGTACCCGTCTGCTGCTGCACCTCGTGGACATGGCGCCACTGGATGAAAGCAGCCCGGCCGATGCTGCGGAAGTGATCGTCAACGAGCTGACCAAGTTCAGTCCGTCCCTGGCTGAGCGTGATCGCTGGCTGGTGCTGAACAAATGCGACCAGATCCTCGAGGAAGAGCATGAGGCGCGGGTCAAGGAGATCGTCGATCGCCTGGAGTGGACCGGTCCGGTGTACGTGATCTCGGCCATTTCCAAGGACGGTACCGAGCGCCTGAGCCGCGACATCATGCGTTATCTGGAAGATCGTGCCGATCGTCTGGCGGCCGACCCGGCTTATGCCGACGAGTTGGCTGAGCTCGATCAGCGCATCGAAGACGAGGCGCGTGCCCAGCTGCAGGCTCTGGACGACCAGCGTGCCCTGCGCCGCAGCGGCGTGAAGAGCGTGCATGACATCGGCGACGATGACTGGGACGAGGAAGATGTGGATGACGAAGATGGTCCGGAAATCATTTACGTCCGCGACTGATTCGTTGCAGTAAACTACAAGCGCCGCTCACTGAGCGGCGTTTTAGTATCCAGGAAACGTAGTATCAAGAAGCTTAGTATCAAGAAACGTAGCCACGAATAACTTATGGGCGCGCTCGGTCGCGTGGCTCTCAAGCTAAGGTTGAAGAAGATGCGGAGTAAGGTGACAGGTGCGCAGCGCTGGGTCGTGAAGATCGGCAGTGCACTGCTGACGGCGGACGGCAAAGGGCTGGATCGCGCGGCAATGGGCGTTTGGGTCGAGCAGATGGTGGCCTTGCATGAGGCTGGCGTCGAGCTGGTATTGGTTTCCTCCGGTGCGGTCGCGGCCGGCATGAGTCGCCTGGGCTGGACCGCACGACCGAGTGCGATGCATGAGCTGCAGGCGGCCGCGGCCATCGGCCAGATGGGGCTGGTGCAGGCCTGGGAATCGAGCTTTGCCGAGCACGGCCTGCACACTGCGCAGATCCTGCTGACCCATGACGACCTGTCCGACCGCAAGCGTTACCTGAACGCCCGCAGCACCTTGCGTGCGCTGGTCGAACTCAAGGTGATTCCGGTCATCAATGAAAACGACACCGTGGTTACCGATGAGATCCGCTTCGGTGACAACGACACCCTGGCGGCCCTGGTGGCCAACCTGGTCGAGGCCGATCTGCTGGTGATCCTCACTGACCGCGACGGCATGTTCGATGCGGACCCGCGTAACAACCCCGATGCCCAACTGATTTACGAGGCGCGCGCCGACGACCCGGCGCTGGATACGGTGGCGGGCGGTACCGGTGGTGCGCTCGGGCGTGGTGGCATGCAGACCAAGCTGCGCGCGGCGCGCCTGGCGGCCCGTTCCGGGGCGCACACCATCATTGTCGGTGGGCGCCTGGAGCGGGTGCTGGATCGCCTCAAGGCGGGCGAGCGCCTGGGTACCTTGCTGTCGCCTGAGCGCGGCATGCTGGCGGCGCGCAAGCAATGGCTGGCTGGGCACCTGCAAACCCGTGGCACCCTGGTGCTGGATGATGGTGCGGTGTCGGCCCTGTCCCAAGGCAACAAGAGCTTGCTGCCGGTGGGGGTCAAGCTGGTTCAGGGCAGCTTCCGCCGTGGCGAGATGGTGGTGTGCGTGGCGCCGGACGGGCGTGAAATCGCCCGTGGCCTGGCCAACTACAGCGCCCTGGAGGCGCAAAAAATCATCGGTCAGTCTTCTGATGCGATTGTCGGTTTGCTGGGGTACATGGCCGAGCCCGAGTTGGTTCACCGTGACAACCTGATTCTGGTCTAAGGAAAAACCAATGCGCGTAGCAAGAGGATTGTTGGGGTTGCTGCTGGCGATGCCGCTGCTGGCCTCCGCTGAAGAGATCGGCCAGGTGTCGACGGTGTTCAAGTTTGTCGGGCCCAACGATCGCATTGTGGTCGAGGCCTTTGATGATCCGAAGGTGGAGGGCGTGACCTGCTACCTGTCGCGCGCCAAGACCGGTGGCGTGAAGGGTGGGCTGGGGTTGGCGGAGGATCGTGCCGAGGCCTCCATCGCTTGTCGGCAGGTCGGCCCAATCAGCTTCAAGGGTGAGCTCAAGGATGGCGAGGAGGTGTTCAAGGAGCGCACTTCGCTGGTGTTCAAGACCATGCAGGTGGTGCGTTTCCTCGACAAGAAGCGCAATACCCTGGTGTACCTGGTCTATAGCGATCGGTTGATCGAGGGTAGTCCGCAGAATGCGGTGACGGCGATTCCGATCCTGCCTTGGGCGCAGAACCCGTAAAGGCCTTCAGGGCTTGCTCCTGCAGGTTGTGTCATTCCTGCAGGGGCGGCCGGTCGGCGCTCGATTGCTGGTGATAGCGGTTCAGTACTCAAAGCAGCAAATCGCAGGTAATAAAAAACCGACCCTGGGGTCGGTTTTTTAACAAGCGTGTCGCTTAGGCTGCAGCAGCAAGCTTCAGAGCCTTGATGTGGCCATTCAGGCGGCCTTTATGGCGAGCAGCTTTGTTCTTGTGGATGATGCCTTTATCGGCCATGCGGTCGATAACTGGCACGGCCAGAACATAAGCAGCTTGCGCTTTTTCAGCGTCTTTTGCGTCGATGGCTTTAACTACATTCTTGATGTAGGTACGAACCATGGAACGCAGGCTGGCGTTGTGGCTGCGACGCTTCTCAGCCTGTTTTGCACGTTTTTTGGCGGAAGGTGAGTTGGCCACCGTCGAGCTCCTCGAAAGACTTTTTGGGAAATAGCAAACAAAATAGGCCGCGAATCATGCCGATGAGTTGAAGGCTTGTCAAGGGCAGCTGATGCGTTCCGCTGAGTGGTTGGATCTGAAGAGGCGGGATATTTATTTCCGGCGCTTGACCTGTAAACTCGCGAGCTTTGGCTCTGTGCTGTTGCGGCGCGGAGTATCGCACAAGTGGGCGCATTGTTCGCCTGCTGTTTATCTACAGGCAAAAAACCTTTCCATGAACCTGCTCAAGTCGTTGGCCGCTGTCAGCTCTATCACCATGCTTTCCCGGGTTCTGGGGTTCGTGCGCGATACCATCATTGCGCGTACGTTCGGCGCCGGAATGGCGACGGACGCCTTCTTCATCGCCTTCAAGCTGCCCAACCTGCTGCGCCGCATCTTCGCCGAGGGCGCCTTTTCACAGGCCTTCGTGCCGATCCTGGCGGAATACAAAAGCCAGCAGGGAGAGGAAGCGACCCGTACCTTTATTGCCTATGTGTCCGGCCTGCTGACCCTGGTGCTGGCGCTGGTGACGGCGCTGGGGATCATCGCCGCGCCCTGGGTGATCTGGGCGACGGCGCCAGGTTTTGTCGACACTCCGGAAAAATTCACGCTGACCACCGATCTGTTGCGCGTGACCTTTCCTTATATATTGCTGATCTCGTTGTCCTCCCTGGCGGGGGCGATCCTCAATACCTGGAACCGCTTTTCGGTCCCGGCGTTCGTGCCGACGTTGCTGAACGTCGCCATGATCGTGTTCTCGGTATTCCTGACACCTTATTTCGATCCGCCGGTCATGGCACTGGGCTGGGCGGTGCTGGCGGGTGGCCTGGCGCAGTTGCTGTATCAGCTGCCGCATCTTAAGAAGATCGGCATGCTCGTGCTGCCGCGCCTGAACCTGCGCGACACCGGGGTCTGGCGGGTGCTGAAGCAGATGCTGCCGGCCATTCTCGGGGTCTCGGTAAGCCAGATTTCGCTGATCATCAACACCATCTTCGCCTCGTTCCTGGTGGCCGGCTCGGTGTCCTGGATGTATTACGCCGATCGCCTGATGGAGCTGCCTTCGGGGGTTCTGGGGGTAGCGCTGGGCACGATCCTGCTGCCGACACTGGCCAAGACTTACGCCAACAAGGACCGGCATGAATATTCGCGGATTCTCGATTGGGGCCTGCGCCTGTGCTTCATGCTGGTGCTGCCTTGCGCGTTGGCGCTGGGGATTCTGGCCGAGCCACTGACGGTATCGCTGTTCCAGTACGGCCAGTTCAGCGCCTTCGATGCGTCGATGACCCAGCGGGCGTTGGTCGCGTATTCGGTCGGCTTGCTCGCGATCATTGTGATCAAGGTGCTGGCACCGGGCTTCTACGCCCAGCAGAACATTCGTACCCCGGTAAAAATCGCGATTTTCACGCTGATTGTCACGCAACTGCTGAACCTGGCGTTCATCGGTCCGCTGAAGCATGCGGGCCTGGCGCTGGCGATCAGCGCCGGGGCCTGTATCAACGCCGGTCTGCTGTTCTATCAACTGCGCAAACAGCAGATGTTCCTGCCGCAGCCAGGGTGGGGCAAGTTTGCCCTCAAACTGGTCGTTGCGGTGAGCGTGATGTCGGCGGTGTTGTTGGGGCTGATGCAGTTCATGCCGGCCTGGGATCAGGGGCATATGCTTGCGCGTTTCCTGCGTCTGGGCGTGCTGGTGGTGGCCGGCGTAGTGGCCTATTTCGGCATGCTGGCCTTGTTCGGTTTCCGCCTGCGCGACTTCAATCGCAAGGCGTTGCACTGAGGTCCGGGGGCGCTTGAACGCCAGCGAGGCAGTGGTTTTGTCGGTTCGATCACTTTGGCGCGTGCTGTTGCCTGTCACCGGCCGTCGGGTGTGGTTATAATCGACCACTTTATGAGCAAGAAGCGCGTTATGCAGCTGGTCCGAGGCCTCCACAATCTGCGCCCCCAGCATCGGGGCTGTGTCGCCACTATTGGCAACTTCGACGGTGTTCACCGTGGCCACCAGGCTATCCTGGGCCGGCTGCGTGAGCGTGCGCTTGAGTTGGGCGTGCCCAGCTGCGTGGTGATATTCGAGCCGCAGCCGCGCGAATTCTTCGCTCCGGATACCGCTCCTGCCCGTCTGGCACGCTTGCGCGACAAGCTGCAGCTGCTGGCCGAGGAGGGCGTCGACCGGGTCTTGTGCCTGGCGTTCAACCAGCGCTTGAGCAAGCTCAGCGCCAGCGAGTTCGTCGAGACCATCCTGGTCGATGGCCTGGGTGTGCAGCATCTGGAAGTCGGCGACGATTTTCGTTTTGGTTGCGACCGGGTCGGTGACTTCGACTTCCTGCAAAAGGCCGGTATCACCCACGGTTTTACCGTCGAGGCCGCGCAGACTGTCGAGCTGGATGGCCTGCGCGTCAGCAGCACCCAGGTCCGCAATGCCCTGGCGGCTGCCGATTTCGTATTGGCCGAGCGTCTGCTCGGTCGCCCGTTCCGCATCGCCGGGCGGGTCCTGCACGGACAGAAGCTGGCGCGCCAATTAGGTACGCCAACCATCAATGTGCAGCTCAAGCGCCGCCGTGTACCGCTGTCCGGGGTGTACCTGGTCAATGTCGACATCGACGGCAAGACCTGGCCGGGCGTCGCCAACATTGGCGTGCGGCCGACGGTGGCAGGTGATGGCAAGGCCCACCTGGAAGTCCATCTTTTAGATTTTGCCGGCGATCTGTATGACCGGCGTTTGACGGTGGTTTTCCACCACAAGCTGCGTGAAGAGCAGCGTTTCGCCTCTCTGGAGGCGCTGAAGACGGCGATCAACGCGGATGTCGCCGCCGCCCGTGCCGAAGTTGCACGTACCCATAGCGCCAATCGCTAATGAAGAGCCTTAAATGACCGACTATAAAGCCACGCTAAACCTTCCGGACACCGCCTTCCCAATGAAGGCCGGCCTGCCTCAGCGCGAACCGCAGATTCTGCAGCGCTGGGACAGCATTGGCCTGTACGGTAAGTTGCGCGAAATTGGCAAGGATCGTCCGAAGTTCGTTCTTCACGACGGTCCGCCCTACGCCAACGGCTCGATTCACATCGGTCATGCGGTCAACAAGATTCTCAAGGACATGATCATCCGCTCGAAGACCCTGGCGGGCTTCGACGCGCCTTATGTTCCGGGCTGGGACTGCCATGGCCTGCCGATCGAGCACAAGGTCGAGGTGACCCACGGCAAGAACCTGTCCTCGGACAAGACCCGTGAGCTGTGCCGCGCCTACGCCACCGAGCAGATCGAAGGCCAGAAGGCCGAGTTCATCCGCCTGGGTGTGCTGGGCGACTGGGCCAACCCGTACAAGACCATGGATTTTGCCAACGAAGCCGGGGAAATCCGTGCCCTGGCGGAAATGGTCAAGGGCGGTTTCGTGTTCAAGGGCCTCAAGCCGGTGAACTGGTGTTTCGACTGCGGCTCGGCCCTGGCTGAAGCGGAAGTCGAGTACCAGGACAAGAAGTCCTCGACCATCGACGTGGCCTTCCCGATCGCCGATGCAGACAAGCTGGCCGCCGCTTTCGGCCTGGCCAAGCTGAGCAAGCCGGCTTCGATCGTGATCTGGACCACCACTCCGTGGACCATCCCGGCCAACCAGGCGCTGAACGTTCACCCTGAGTTCAACTACGCCCTGGTCGATGCTGGCGACAAGCTGCTGGTCCTGGCCGAAGAGCTGGTGGAGTCCTGCCTGGCCCGCTACAACCTGGAGGGCTCGGTGATCGCCACCGCCCCGGGTTCGGCGCTGGAGCTGATCAACTTCCGTCACCCGTTCTACGATCGCCTGTCGCCGGTGTACCTGGCTGACTACGTCGAGCTGGGCGCCGGTACCGGCGTGGTTCACTCGTCGCCAGCCTACGGCGAAGACGACTTCGTGACCTGCAAGCGTTACGGCATGGTCAACGACGACATCCTCAACCCCGTGCAGAGCAACGGCGTGTACGCCAGCTCGCTGGAGTTCTTCGGCGGCCAGTTCATCTGGAAGGCCAACCCGGCCATCGTCGACAAGCTGACCGAAGTCGGTGCGCTGCTGCACACCGAAACCATCAGCCACAGCTACATGCATTGCTGGCGCCACAAGACCCCGCTGATCTACCGCGCCACCGCGCAGTGGTTCGTCGGCATGGACAAGCAGCCAACCAGCGGCAACACCCTGCGCCAGCGCGCGTTGCAGGCCATCGAAGAGACTCAGTTCGTTCCGGCCTGGGGCCAGGCGCGCCTGCATTCGATGATCGCCAACCGTCCGGACTGGTGCATCTCCCGTCAGCGCAACTGGGGCGTGCCGATCCCGTTCTTCCTGCACAAGGAAAGCGGCGAGCTGCACCCACGTACTGTCGAACTGATGGAAGAAGTGGCCAAACGTGTCGAGCACGAAGGCATCGAAGCCTGGTTCAAGATGGACGCGGCCGAGTTGCTGGGCGATGAAGCCTCGCAATACGACAAGATCAGCGACACCCTGGACGTCTGGTTCGACTCCGGTACCACGCACTGGCACGTACTGCGCGGCTCGCACCCGATGGGCCACGCCAGCGGCCCGCGTGCCGACCTGTACCTGGAAGGTTCCGACCAGCACCGCGGCTGGTTCCACTCGTCCCTGCTGACCGGCTGCGCGATCGATGGCAATGCGCCGTATCGCGAACTGCTGACCCACGGTTTCACCGTCGACGAGAACGGTCGCAAGATGTCCAAGTCCCTGGGCAACGTCATCGCGCCGCAGAAGGTCAACGACACCCTGGGCGCCGACATCATGCGCCTGTGGGTCTCGGCCACCGACTACTCCGGTGAAATGGCGGTTTCCGACCAGATCCTGCAGCGCAGCGCCGACGCCTACCGGCGTATCCGCAACACCGCGCGCTTCCTGCTTTCCAACCTGAGCGGCTTCAACCCGGCCACCGATATCCTGCCGGCCGAAGAAATGCTCGCCCTGGACCGTTGGGCCGTGGACCGTACCCTGCTGCTGCAGCGCGAGCTGGAACTGCATTACGGCGAATACCGCTTCTGGAACGTCTACTCCAAGGTCCACAACTTCTGCGTGCAGGAGCTGGGCGGTTTCTACCTGGACATCATCAAGGACCGCCAGTACACCACCGGCGCCAACAGCAAGGCCCGTGGTTCGTGCCAGACCGCGTTGTTCCACATCTCCGAAGCGCTGGTGCGCTGGATCGCACCGATCCTCGCCTTCACCGCCGACGAGCTGTGGCAGTACCTGCCGGGCGAGCGCAACGAATCGGTGATGCTCAACACCTGGTACCAGGGCCTCAGCGAGCTGCCGGAAGGCTTCGAGCTGGACCGTGCCTACTGGGAGCGGATCATGGCGGTCAAGGTCGCGGTCAACAAGGAAATGGAGATCCAGCGCGCGGCCAAGGCCGTCGGTGGCAACCTGCAAGCCGAAGTGACCCTGTATGCCGAAGAGGCGCTGAGCGCCGACCTGGCCAAGCTGAGCAACGAGCTGCGTTTCGTGCTGATCACCTCCACTGCCAGCGTCGCGCCTTTCGCGCAGGCACCGGCGGATGCGGTGGAAACCGAAGTCGCCGGCCTCAAGCTGAAAGTGGTCAAGTCGGGCTTCGCCAAGTGCGCCCGTTGCTGGCACTGCCGTGAAGATGTCGGCGTGCACCCTGAGCACCCGGAAATCTGCGGTCGCTGCGTCGACAACATCAGCGGCGAAGGCGAGGTTCGTCACTATGCCTAATGCCGCGGGCCGTTTCGGCCGTCTGGGCTGGCTGTGGTTGAGCGTGCTGGTGCTGGTCATCGACCAGGCCAGCAAGCTGCACTTCGAAAGCTCGCTGTCGATGTACCAGCAGATCGTGGTGATCCCGGATTACTTCAGCTGGACCCTGGCCTACAACACCGGCGCGGCGTTCAGCTTCCTGGCGGACAGCTCGGGCTGGCAGCGCTGGTTGTTCGCCCTGATTGCGGTGGTGGTCAGCGCGGTGCTGGTGGTCTGGCTCAAGCGCCTGGGGCGCAACGAAACCTGGCTGGCGGTCGCCCTGGCCCTGGTGCTGGGTGGCGCGCTGGGCAACCTGTACGACCGCATCGCCCTGGGCCATGTGATCGATTTCATCCTGGTGCATTGGCAGAACCGCTGGTATTTCCCGGCGTTCAACTTCGCCGACAGCGCCATCAGCGTGGGTGCGGTGATGCTTGCGCTGGATATGTTCAAAAGCAAGAAAACCGGAGAAGCCGTTCATGACTGAACAGGTATTGGCTGAACAACGCATCGGCCAGAACACGGAAGTCACTTTGCATTTCGCATTGCGCCTGGAGAATGGCGACACGGTGGACAGCACCTTCGACAAGGCCCCGGCGACCTTCAAGGTCGGTGACGGCAACCTGTTGCCAGGTTTTGAAGCGGCCCTGTTCGGTTTCAAGGCGGGCGACAAGCGTAACCTGACCATCGAACCGGAAAACGCCTTTGGCCAGCCGAACCCGCAAAATGTACAGATCATCCCGCGTTCGCAGTTCCAGGATATGGAGCTGTCCGAAGGCCTGCTGGTGATCTTCAACGATGCGGCCAATACCGAGCTGCCAGGTGTGGTCAAAGCCTTTGACGATGCCCAGGTGACGGTTGACTTCAACCATCCGTTGGCCGGTAAAACCTTGACCTTTGATGTCGAAATCATCGACGTTAAAGCGCTGTAACTAACGAACCCGGCCTGCTGTAGGAGCGAGCGTGCTCGCGAAGTTCTTCAACGATAACGCTGGCATTCTGAATGACCGCGGTGTCTTTGAGTTCTTCGCGAGCAAGCTCGCTCCTACAGCGCAAGACACGAGGCACAGCATGCAAATCAAACTCGCCAACCCCCGTGGCTTCTGCGCTGGCGTGGACCGCGCGATCGAAATCGTCAATCGCGCCCTGGAGGTCTTCGGACCGCCGATCTACGTGCGTCATGAAGTGGTGCACAACAAATTTGTCGTCGAAGACCTGCGCGCGCGCGGAGCGATCTTTGTCGAGGAGCTGGACCAGGTGCCGGATGACGTCATCGTGATCTTCAGCGCCCACGGCGTTTCCCAGGCCGTGCGCAGCGAAGCGGCGGGCCGTGGCCTGAAAGTCTTCGATGCGACCTGCCCGCTGGTGACCAAGGTGCATATCGAAGTGGCGCGCTACAGCCGCGACGGTCGCGAATGCATCCTGATCGGCCATGCCGGCCACCCGGAAGTCGAAGGCACCATGGGCCAGTACGATGCCAGCAATGGCGGCGCGATCTACCTGGTGGAAGATGAGAACGACGTCGCCAACCTGCAGGTGCGCAATCCTGAAAAGCTGGCGTTCGTGACCCAGACCACCTTGTCGATGGACGACACCAGCCGGGTCATCGATGCCCTGCGCCAGCGTTTCCCGGCCATTGGCGGGCCACGCAAGGACGATATCTGCTACGCCACGCAGAACCGTCAGGACGCGGTCAAGCAACTGGCCGACGAGTGCGATGTGGTACTGGTGGTGGGCAGCCCGAACAGCTCCAACTCCAACCGCCTGCGTGAACTGGCCGAGCGCATGGCCACCCCGGCATACCTGATCGACGGTGCCGAGGATATGCAGCGCAGTTGGTTCGACGGCGTCGAGCGCATCGGCATCACCGCCGGGGCTTCGGCTCCCGAGGTGCTGGTGCGGGGCGTGATCGAGCAATTGCACGCCTGGGGCGCCACCGGCGCCGACGAACTGGCCGGCCGCGAAGAAAACATCACCTTCTCCATGCCCAAAGAGCTGCGCGTTCGTTCGCTGCTCTGATCAGCCCTGGCTGTCGCATAACGCCTGCGCGGCCTTGTCGCTGCGCAGGCTGACCCGCCCGCTGCGGGAAAGCACCACCTGATGCTGGCTCGTTCCCGGATCGGCCCCGCAGATGTGCAGCGTCCCGGCCTGAAAGGCCCCGCTGGGCAGCAGCGGATCGCCCAGGCCACTGAAACGCACGAAATGCTGCACCGGGCGATTGCCGACAATCGCCACCCGGGCGTCTCCCCGGCGTTCGAGCAGCACCGGGTTATCGCCGTCCTGCGAGCCCTCGCCACTGATATCCAGAATGATCCGCCAACCCTGGCTCCAGTCGTCGTTCAACCCGTGAATGACGATTCGCTGCTGGCGCAGGATGGCTTCGGTGCGCGCATTGCGGATGCCGCTGGCAAGCATCTGTGCGGCATCCAGCCGGCGAGTCGACTGGAACAATTCCCCGAATGAGGTGGTGGCAAACAGCATCAGCAGGCTGGTAAGTGCCAGCCCCACGATTATTTCGATCAGGCCGAAACCCTTCTGCGGCATGGTTCTCCCTCCATGGAGTGCGACAGGCCCGGACAATCCTTGTCTGGCCATTGAGCAAAACCGCGAACCTTCGGTCTATGAAGGTTCGAAGTGCTAGAGCCAGTTATAGCCGCTGGCCGCTCAAGGGGATGGCATGCGTTACCGCACACAAGGGTTCACGCTGATCGAATTGCTGGTCGCCCTGGCAGTTTCGGCGATTTTGTTGACCCTGGTGGTTCCGGCATTCAGTCAGATGGCGCAGCGATCCAAGGCCGACAGCGACATCAGCGAACTGCTGCGCAGCTTGAATTACGCGCGTCTGGAGGCGATCGACCGTGGCTTGCCCATTCATCTGCGCCCGGCCGCCGTGGATTCGGACTGGAGCCGGGGGCTGTCGATTTATCAAGGCGACGGGCCGGCGACGAATGTATTGCGGGTTGTTCCCGCGGTCAGTCGCGGCGCCCGGCTGACGCTAACCTCTGAATTCGACAGCATCGGATTCAACGCGCTGGGTGGCGTATCGGCAGCGGTTCCGCCGGTCATGACCTATGTGCTGGGCGCACAACACAGGACGATCACGCTGTGCCTGAACGGACGGATAGCGGTAAACGGGGAGTGCCAATGACGGGCAGGAGCGTGCAGGCCGGGATGACGCTGATCGAGGTGCTGGTGGCGGTGCTGATTCTCGGCGTGGGCCTGCTTGGTGCGGCGGCGGTCCAGCTCAATGCCCTGCGCTACACCGACAGTGCCTTGATGGCCAGCCAGGCCAGCTTCATCGCCTATGACATGCTCGATCGCATCCGCGCCAACAGCGCCGCGGACTACACCGTGGCGGCGCCCGATACCGGCAATTTCAGCGTGGTTCGGGACCAGGACCTGTATGACTTCAAGCGCAATGTCGAGAGCTTTGGCGGGCCGACCGCCGAGGGCCATATCAGCCTCAAGCAGGGTGTGTTCACCATCAGCATCACCTGGGATGACTCCCGCGCCGCCCATGTCTCAGACCCGCCTGCTGAAGGCTCCCGCAGTTTTGTCGTGAGCAGCCGGGTGGCGGTGGATCCGGGGGATAAGCGATGAGACGCGAGAACAGCGGTTTCGGCCTGATCGAAATGTTGGTGGCGCTGGCGTTGAGCCTGATTGTGGCCTTGGGTGTGACGCAGATTTTCATCTCGGCCAAAAACACCTACCTCAGCCAGAGCGCCTCGGCCGGCCTGCAAGAGGACGCGCGTTTCGTGCTGAGCAAGATGATCCAGGAAATACGCATGGTCGGCATGTTCGGCTGCCTGCAGAGCATCGCCGATTCCAGCACCGCCTCGGACTTCGCCGGCCATGCACAGACACCCATCCGCTGGGACAACGCCAGCCACCGGCTGACGCTGGTCACGGCCGATATCGGCGACAGCGGTGGCGCCCCGACCTGGACCGTGCTGACCGATTGCCGCAACAGCGCCACCGCCTACACCGGCGCCCGCAAGGCCCCCACGGGGCAGCAGGCGTTTGCGGTGCGGCGTCTGGTGTACAGCCTGAAGAACGATCAACTGCTGATGGGCACCGGCACTGGCTCCAGTCAGGCGGTGCTGGTGAACAATGTCAGCGCTTTCGATGTGTCGTTCGGCATCGCCAGTACCGCTACGGATGTCGCGGCCTCTCGCTACAGTCGCGATCCAGGCGACCCGGCGCGGATCCGCAGCGTGCGCTTGAGCCTGACCCTGAGCGATCCCCAGGCACGCGTGCGGCCGCAGACGTTCAATGTGGTGGCCGCCTTGCGCAATCGTCTGTTGTGAGTGAGCTGCCGATGACTTCGTATCGAACGGCTCCCGGGGCGCAGCGCGGCATGGCGCTGCTGATGAGCCTGGTGTTCCTGTTGCTGCTGACCTTGATTGGCATTTCGTCGATGCAGAACGCCACGTTGCAGGAAAAGATGTCCGGCGGCCTGTGGCTGCGCAACCAGTCGTTCCAGGCGGCGGAGATGGCCCTGCGCATCGGTGAGAGCGCGGTGCAGCAGGACAGTTATTCGTTGCCGGTCTGTACCGGCGGCCAGTGCGCGCCGCCCGGCGAGTCCGCGGTCATCAGCGCCGCGGGCCACAACGGCCATTCGGGCGTGACCTGGATCGCCACCGATAATGGCTTTTACGGCGTGCAGAACATCGGTACGGCGCTGGGGGCGGTCAATGTGCCGAGCAACACTTCCGCGACCCTGTACCGGGTGACTGCCGTCGGGCTGGCCGGCCATTCGCGCAGTGTGCTGGAGAGCATCTATGCCAAGTACTGAAAGGCCTGGGGGATTGCTGGCTGGCGCTTTACTGGGCCTGTATCTGAGTGCTCCAGCCTATGGTTTCACCCCGGCCCAGGCGCCCTTGGCGAATGCGGCGGCGGTGGCGCCGAATGTGATGTTGCTGCTCGACGATTCGCAGAGCATGAACAGCATCGTCTATGCCCCTGGCTTCGATCCCGGGCTGGCGCGGGCGCCGCTCAGCCCCTGCCGGATGCAGGCGGGCGAGTGCCTGCCCGGAGCCAGTCCGAGCGCGGATTCGATGGCCCTTTCAACGCTGAGCCAGGCGGGCTGCGCCAGCGGTTATGTCGGGTTCTACCGCGACAATGCCCGGCCACAGTGCCTCAAGCTGCCAGATCCGGCTGGGCGCGGCAGCACCCGTTATTCGGCCGCCTATTTGGCCTATCTGCTTGCCCTGGCCGACGGCCGTGATCGGGATTTCACCGATGGCTCGATTCCCGCTCAGGACCGGATGGCCCTGGTCCGTGAGGCCGCCAGCAAGCTGGTGGCTGACAACCGCGCGCTGCGCATCGGCCTGGCGAGCTTCAACCCGCCAGCAGGCGGCGATCTGGCGCCGGGCGGGCGTATCGTGCGCGCCATCAGCGATCTGGCACCAGTCAGCGACCAGGTCAGCCAGGCTCAGGCCGATGCAAACTACCAGGCATTGCTGTCCGCCATCGGCGGGCTCAGGGCCTCGGCCGAGGCGCCGCTGGCGGAAACCTATTACGAGATCAGTCGTTATTTTCGGGGCCTGACGCCTTACTACAACAGCTCTCCGTCCACCTATGGCAGCCCGATCCAGTACCGCTGCCAGCGCAATTACGGCCTGGTGGTGACCGATGGCCTGCCCAGTTACGACCACAGTTTTCCCTCCCGTGAACCCCAGGGGGCGGCCAGCCTGCCAGATTGGGATGGAGTGCCCAATGACGGCATTGATCCTGGCGGCAACGAGGAGGGCAGCAGCCTGTATCTGGATGACATCGCCAAGCTGGCGGTGGATATCGACATGCGCGCAGCGGGCCTGGATATCGCGGGGAAAAGCTGGGATTCGACGGGTTTCGCGCAACAGCACATGAACACCTACACCATCGGTCTCAACGCGCAGTACCCCATGCTGGCGGATGCGGCGAACTATGGCCGGGGCAAGTTCTACCCGGTGACTGACAAGCTGGGGCTCGACGCGGCACTGGCCTCGGCTCTGGGCGAGGTTTCGGCTTCCGCGGCCCAGGCGGGGAGCACCACTGCGGGTGCCGCCGGGCTGGCCAGCGGTTCGAGTTATTTCCAGGCGTCTTATGACCCCGGCGATTGGCACGGCACCATCAGGGCGTACGGCATCAGCCCCGCCGGCGCGGTCGATACCAGCACGCCGCTATGGAGCACGGACTCGACCCTGGTTCCCGATGCATCGCCGGGAATCTTCCAGGCCTGGAACAGCGCCACTCGGACCGCCGTTGCCTTGCGCCATGACCAGCTGTCCGGCGCGCAGCAGGCCGCGCTCGCCCAGGATCTGCCGCCCGGCATCAGCGCAGCCGATCTCTTGGCCTGGAGCCAGGGGGCTAACAGGGCAGGGCTCAAGGTGCGTACCCGATTGCTGGGGGACATCGTCAACTCGCCGCTGGTCATGGCGGCGCCGACCGCCCAGGACGCCGCCGATCTGCAGGGCGACAGCGACTACAGCGCCTACCTGGCGAGCAAGGCCCAAGGCATGACCCCGAGCTTGCTGGTCAACGCCAATGACGGCCTGCTTTCGCTGATCGACGCGGAGAATGGCCGGCGTCGCTACGCCTATATGCCCTCCAGTGCCTTGCCGCTGCTGCATCACATCGCCGACCCCGGCTATGCCAATGGCGATCGTCACCGGTTCCTGGCCGATGGACCGGTGACGGTAGTCGATGCCCAGCTCGGCACGGCCTGGGCAACCCTGGCGCTGGCGGGCACGGGAGCCGGCGGCAAGGCGTTTTACGCGGTGCAGCTGTATGGCCAGGCCGGCAATACGCCCCAGGCGCTGTGGGAAATCGCCGCGCCTGCGTTAGCCGATATCAATCACCCGTTCAATGACCTGGGTTATGCCTACGCCCGCCCGGAAGTGGCACGCTTGGCCGACGGGCGCTGGGCGGCCTTCATCGGCAATGGTTATGGCAGCCATTCCGGGGTCGCTGCCTTGTATGTGGTGGATATTCGCGATGGCTCGCTGATCAGCAAAATCCCGGTCGATGGCGATGGGCAGGAGAACGGCTTGTCCTCGGTGAAGTTGCAGGTGGACAGCCAGAATGTGGTCCAGGCGGCCTATGGTGGCGACCTCCAGGGCCATCTGTGGAAGTTCGATTTGAGCGGTTCGGCGCCGGACAGCTGGGGCCTGGCCTTTGGCGGTGCTCCGCTGTTCAGCGCTCCGGGTGGCGCGACCCAGCCGATCACCGCGCAGCCGTTGCTGGTGGATCATCCCGAGGGCGGCAAGCTGGTGCTGTTTGGCACCGGCAAGCTCAGCGAACTGGCCGATAAGCGCAGCAAGGACGCCCAGGGCTTCTATGCGGTCTGGGATGCCCCGGGCGGGGTGGGGCGGATCGGCGTGGCTGACCTGCAGGCGCAAGCGATCACCGGGCTGTTTGCCGGCAGTGCGGGTTCCTATATCACCAGCACCCAGGCGGACGTCAGTTATCCGGCCGAGCAGGGCTGGTACCTGCCGCTGGGGGAGGCGTCGAGCGGTGAGCGGGTCATCAACCCGGCCACGCTGGTGGCGGGTCGCATTGTCTTCAGCACCGCTGCCGTCGAGGCGAGTGACCCTTGTTCCAGCGCGGGCAACGGCAAATTGGTCGAGCTGGAGGCATTCAGCGGTAAGATGCTCGATGACGCGGTGCTCGACACCAACGGCGACGAAGTGGTCGATGGCCTGGACACGCCTTCCAGCGGTGTCATTTTCACCGGCGGCATTCCTGCGTTGAGCGCTGTGCTTAACCGCGCTACCCGCAAAATTGTCAGCGATTCCGGCGGCGGTATTGCCTCCCTGGTCGAGAAACCGGGCGGTGGCAGCCGCCGCATCATGTGGCGACAAATACAGTAAGTGAGAGTGAGGCATGCGTAGATCCAACCAAGGTTTTACCCTGATCGAAATCATGATCGTGATTGCGATCATCGGGCTCGTCGTCACCCTGAGCCTTCCCAGCATCACCGAGTACGTGAAGAAAACCCATCGCACGCAAATCGCCGGCCTGCTGTCGGAGCAGGCGCAGAGCCTCGAGCGTTTCCACTCCAAGGGCGGTGTCTACAGCAACGCTCCGGGCCTCAGTGCCGGCAACGATGACTACAGCATCACGCCAGTGTTGGCCGACCAGAGCTTCACCCTGACCGCGACGCCGAAAAGCGAGAGCATGATGGCCGGCGACAAGTGCGGCGAGTTCACCCTTAGCCACACCGGTGCCATGGGCAACAACAATATGGCCGACGGGGTGACCAGCAAAGACTGCTGGGGACGCTGAGCAACCTTCTCGGGTGCTGGCGGTGCCCGGTGTTTTTTCTTCCTGGACTGGACTATGGCAAAGCAACAGCAAGTGGTGATTGTCGGCGGTGGAGTGATCGGCCTGCTGACCGCGTTCAACCTGGCGTCCGCCGGGCAGCAGGTGGTGCTGCTCGAGCGCTCGAATGTCGGCCAGGAATCCTCCTGGGCCGGCGGTGGGATCGTTTCGCCGCTCTACCCCTGGCGCTACAGCCCGGCAGTCACGGCGCTGGCGCATTGGTCGCAGGACTTTTATCCACAGCTGGCCGAACACCTGTTCGCCACCACCGGTGTCGATCCTGAAGTGCATACCACCGGCCTGTACTGGCTGGACCTGGACGACGAAGCCGAAGCGCTGGCCTGGGCCCGGCGCGAACAGCGGCCATTGAGCGCTGTGGATATCTCAGTGGCTCATGACGCGGTGCCGGTGCTCGGCGGCGGTTTTTCGCGGGCGATCTATATGGCCGACGTGGCCAACGTGCGCAATCCGCGCCTGGTCAAGTCGCTGAAGGCCGCACTGTCGGCGTTGCCGGCGGTGACCATTCACGAGCACTGCGAAGTCAGCGGGTTTATCCGCGAAGGTGAGCGAGTCCTCGGGGTGCAGACCTCCCTGGGCGAAATCCGTGGCGACCAGGTGGTGCTGGCGGCAGGAGCCTGGAGCGGCGAATTGCTCAAGAGCCTGGGCCTGGCATTGCCGGTGGAACCGGTCAAAGGCCAGATGATTCTCTATAAGTGCGCCTCGGACTTTCTTTCCTGCATGGTCCTGGCCAAGGGGCGTTATGCGATTCCCCGGCGCGACGGCCATATCCTGATCGGCAGCACCCTGGAGCACGAAGGCTTCGACAAGACCCCGACCGCATCGGCCCTGGAAAGCCTGAAGGCTTCGGCCATCGAGTTGATCCCGGCACTGGCGCAGGCCGAGGTGGTGGGGCATTGGGCGGGCTTGCGTCCGGGTTCGCCCGAAGGCATTCCCTATATCGGCCCGGTGCCGGGGTTGGAGGGGCTGTGGCTGAACTGCGGGCATTACCGCAATGGCTTGGTCCTGGCGCCCGCGTCCTGCCAGCTGTTCACCGACCTGATGCTGGGCCGGGAGCCGATCATCGACCCGGCGCCTTATGCGCCCAGTGGGCGCATCTAATCCAGGCCGAGTTTCTTCAGCCTGTAGCGCATCGAACGAAACGACAGGCTCAAGCGCTGGGCCGCCGCCGTGCGGTTCCAGCGGGTGTGCTCCAGGGCCTGGAGGATCAGCCGGCGCTCGACTTCCTGCAGATAACCTTCAAGGTCGATCACCTGTGCCGGGCCGGGCGCGATGGCCGGGTGTGCGCCGTTTGGTGTCAGTTGCAGGTCGCGTGCTTCGATCTGCCGGTTCTCGCACAGGGTGTGCGCCCGTTCGAGCAGGTTCTCCAGCTCGCGCACGTTGCCGGGAAAGTCGTAGCCCTGGAGTGCCAGCAGCGCGCCTGGCTGGAGCCGCGCCAACTGTTGGCCGTTGCCCTGTGCCAGGCGCTCGAGGATGGCTGTGGCCAAGGGTTCGATATCAGCCTTGCGCGCCCGTAGCGGTGGCACCGCCAGTTCGATCACGTTGAGGCGGTAGTAGAGATCCTGGCGAAAGCGCCCGGCATGCACTTCCGTCTGCAGCGTCTTGTGGGTGGCGCAGAGAATACGCACATCAACCTGGACCTCCTGCTGTCCGCCGACACAGCGCACCGCCTTCTCCTGGAGCGCACGGAGCAATTTGACCTGCATTGCCAGTGGCAGATCGGCCACCTCATCGAGAAACAGGGTGCCGCCGTGCGCTGCCTGGAACAGGCCGGGTTTGTCTTCGACGGCACCGCTGAAGCTGCCTTTGCGATGGCCGAAAAACTCGCTCTCCATCAGTTCCGGCGGAATAGCCCCGCAGTTGATCGGCACGAAGCCCTGGCTGGCCCGTGGTCCCTGGTCGTGAATCGCACGGGCGGCCAGTTCCTTGCCGCTGCCGGACTCTCCGCTGATATAGACCGAGGCCTGACTCTGGGCCAGTTTGTGGATCTGTCCACGCAGTTTGTGCATGGCGGTCGAATTGCCCAGCAAGGGGCCAGTAACAGGCTTCGGTGGTATCGATTTGGGCAGGGCGCCGTTCAGTAGCTCGCGCAAGCGGGCCAGGGCCACGGGTTTGCTCAGGAAGTCGATGGCGCCGGCCTTCAGGACCCGGACCGCGGTTTCCTGGCGGGCGCAGGTGCTGAGGATGGCCAGTGGCATTCGCAGCCGGTGGCGCTGGATATGCTCGAGTAATTCCAGCCCCGTGCCGTCGGGCAGATGCAGGTCGCTCAGGCACAGGTCGAAACCTTCCCGGGCCAGCCAGTGACGCGCTTCACCCAGGGTGCGGGCGCTACGGGTATGGCGCTGCATCCGGCCGAGGCTGATTTCCAGATATTCGCGAATGCCTGGATCGTCATCGACGATCAGGACTTTTTGCTGTGGGCTCATGCTGCTTACTGCTTCATCCGTGAGCGAAAGAGGTGCGAGAGCACCCGCCATCCTGGCGTGTCGTGAAGTCTAGGCAGGCTTGAGGTCGTTGGCCCTGCTCAGGGCCGGGTTGTTTGGCCGGGTTCAGGATGATGTGCAGGGCATATGCCCGGTTTGCCGAGGGTTGCCGGCCGGATATGGGACGAGGGTGGGCTGGAGGCTTTTTTGTAGCGAATTATTCAGCGGTGCAAACAACGCGCTTTCGACGTCATCTGCACCACTGCCGGTCGAGGCTCAGCGATCGCGGGAGATCGGGCCTTGCTCCAGGTGGGCCTGGCTGCAATACCACTGTTGCTCGAGGCTCAGCGCCCGGTCACGGGGCAGGTGCACGCCGCAATGGGCGCAGCGCACCATGGGCGTGGTGCTGGGTTCGCGGGGAGCAGCGGTGCCGGAGGCGGGCTGCTTGAATTTGCGCCAGAGCCATACCGCAGCAGCAATCAGGGCGATCCAGAACAGTAAACGAAGCATGGTAGCCAGCTATGTGAGTGAGGAACCGGCAGTTTAGCCAAGGTCATGTCGGGCGCACAGTGCAATCAGCGCTGAAATCCGCGGACAAAAAAAGGGAGACTCGAAAGTCTCCCTTTTGGCTAACCGCGGCGGTGTCAGTCGAACACGCCGAAGGTCATGTAGCTGAACCACGAGCGATCGCTGTTGTTGCCTTCGGCTTCGTGCTGTTCTTCTTCGACAGCGTCGCCATTGGCGTCTTTAGGCTTGAGCTCGGCCGGAATTGCGTCCTTGGCGTCCTGGTATTGCTTCATCACGTCCTGGTTGGCGCGGGTTTCTCCCGGCGGCAGCGGTGGACGGGACTCGATCAGGCCCAGGGTGGCCTTGCTCAGCCAGGAGCGGTTGTCCGCCTCGGCGACCCGTGGCACGAACTGGCCGTCGACCAGGCTCGGGTGATCGGGGTAGTTGAGCTTCAGGGTTTCCAGGCTGGTGGCGGCCAGTTCGTCCAGGTGCAGACGCTGGTAAGCCTCGGTCATCACCGCCAGGCCATCGGCCACCGACGGGGTTTCCTGGAAGTTTTCCACCACGTAACGGCCACGGTTGGCGGCGGCTACATAGGCCTGACGGGTCAGGTAGTAGTCGGCCACATGGATTTCGTAGGAGGCCAGCAGGTTGCGCAGGTAGATCATGCGCTGCTTGGCGTCCGGCGCGTAGCGGCTGTTCGGGAAGCGGCTGGTGAGCTGGGCGAACTCGTTGTAGGAGTCGCGCGCGGCACCCGGGTCACGCTTGGTCATGTCCAGCGGCAGGAAGCGCGCCAGCAGGCCGACGTCCTGGTCGAAGGAGGTCAGGCCCTTGAGGTAGTAGGCGTAGTCCACGTTCGGGTGTTGTGGATGCAGGCGGATGAAACGCTCGGCGGCGGACTTGGCAGCTTCCGGCTCGGCGTTCTTGTAGTTGGCATAGATCAGTTCGAGTTGTGCCTGATCCGCGTAGCGGCCGAACGGATAACGCGACTCCAGGGCCTTGAGCTTGGCGGTGGCGCTGGTATAGCTGTTGTTGTCCAGGTCGGTCTGCGCCTGCTGGTACAGCTCGACCTCGCTCAGGTTTTCGTCAACGACTTCCTTCGATGAGCAAGCAGCGGTCAGTGCGAGGATGGCGATCAGCAGCAGGTGTTTCACTTGCATGGCGGCTTGCGTCCCTATGACGGCCGCTGTCTTGGGCGGGGCCGTCCTGTTATGATGAGCGCCCCGTTGAAAAAGCCTCGGGGCAAAAGACGCCGTATTTAACCACAAGCGCGCAGCCGAAACCAAAGGCTGTGCCGACGCCTAGTCTGAGCATGTCCGATAAAATTGAACTTCGCGCAGAGGTGCCGTCCGAACTGGGCGGCCAACGCCTCGATCAAGTCGCCGCCCAATTATTCGCTGAGCACTCGCGCTCGCGCCTTTCCGCCTGGATCAAAGACGGCCGCCTGACTGTGGATGGAGCGGTTATCCGCCCGCGAGACATCGTCCATGGCGGCGCGGTTCTTGAGTTGACCGCCGAGCAGGAAGCTCAGGGAGAATGGATCGCTCAGGACATCGAGCTGGATATCGTCTATGAAGACGACGATATCCTGGTCATCAACAAGCCTGCCGGCCTGGTGGTCCACCCCGCCGCCGGTCACGCCGATGGCACGCTGCTCAATGCCCTGCTGCACCATGTCCCGGACATCATCAACGTGCCGCGCGCCGGCATCGTCCATCGCCTGGACAAGGACACCACCGGTCTGATGGTGGTGGCCAAGACCATCCAGGCGCAGACCCAGCTGGTTGCCCAGTTGCAGAGCCGCAGCGTCAGCCGCATCTATGAATGCATCGTGATCGGTGTGGTCACCGCCGGTGGCAAGATCAATGCGCCGATCGGCCGCCATGGCCAGCAGCGCCAGCGCATGGCCGTGATGGAAGGTGGCAAGCAGGCCGTCAGCCATTACCGCGTGCTCGAGCGTTTCCGTTCCCACACCCATGTGCGGGTCAAGCTGGAAACCGGTCGTACCCACCAGATTCGCGTGCACATGGCGCACATCAACTTCCCGTTGGTCGGCGATCCGGCCTACGGCGGCCGCTTCCGCATTCCGCCGGCGGCGAGCCCGACCATGGTCGAATCCCTGAAGCACTTCCCGCGTCAGGCGCTGCATGCGCGTTTCCTGGAGCTGGATCATCCGACCACCGGTGAACGCATGAGCTGGGAGTCGCCGCTGCCGGAAGACTTCGTCTGGCTGCTGACCCTGCTCAAGCAGGACCGCGAGGCCTTCGTCGGATGAGTGACTGGCTGATTCCTGACTGGCCTGCGCCGGCCGGGGTCAAAGCCTGCGTCACCACCCGTGCGGGCGGCGTCAGCCTGGCGCCGTTCGACAGCCTCAACCTGGGCGATCATGTCGACGACGATCCGCAGGCAGTAGCCGAAAACCGCCGCCGCCTGACCGATCATTTCTCCATACAGCCAGCCTGGCTGAAGCAGGTCCACGGTATTGATGTGGTCGAGGCGGATCCGTCCGTCGTCGCCACCGCCGATGCCAGCTGGACGGCCACGCCCGGAATCGCCTGTAGCGCCATGACCGCCGATTGCCTGCCAGCGCTGTTCTGCGACCGCGCCGGTACTCGTGTGGCGGCGGCCCATGCCGGTTGGCGCGGGTTGGCGGCCGGAGTGCTGGAGGCGACGCTCGCTAGCCTGAAGGTTGCGCCTGAGGATGTACTGGTCTGGCTGGGGCCGGCCATCGGTCCGCAAGCCTTCGAAGTCGGGCCGGAAGTCCGTGAGGCGTTCGTCCGCCACTTGCCGCACACCGAGCAGGCCTTTGTGCCGAGCCACAATCCCGGCAAGCTTATGGCTGACATCTATACGCTGGCCCGCCTGCGCCTGGCGGCATGCGGCGTCACGGCCGTGTATGGCGGTGGTTTCTGCACCGTGAGCGATCCGCGTTTCTATTCCTACCGCCGCAGCCCGCGTACCGGGCGCTTCGCTTCCCTGATCTGGCTGGAACGCTAGACTCTTCTGACCTGTGTCAAGCTCGACAGGCTTGAATCTTCCAGAATCGACCGCATCTACAGGGGTATCTGGCAGGTTTCTCTATTTAGGTGTGTCCATCGCTCCGACCTGCTCAAAAGGAAGGTGACTAATGCGTATAGACCGATTAACCAGCAAGCTGCAGCTGGCATTATCCGATTCTCAATCCCTGGCGGTCGGCCTCGACCACCCAGCCATCGAGCCGGCGCACTTGATGCAGGCCCTGCTCGAGCAGCAGGGCGGTTCGATCAAGCCGCTGCTGATGCAAGTGGGCTTCGACGTGAACAGCCTGCGCAAGGAGTTGAGCAAAGAGCTCGACCGCTTGCCGAAAATCCAGAATCCCACCGGCGACGTGAACATGTCGCAGGATCTGGCGCGCCTGCTGAACCAGGCCGATCGCCTGGCGCAACAGAAGGGCGACCAGTTCATCTCCAGCGAGCTGGTGCTGCTGGCGGCCATGGACGAAAACAGCAAGCTCGGCAAATTGCTGCTGGGCCAGGGCGTCAGCAAGAAAGCGCTGGAAAACGCCATCAATAACCTGCGTGGCGGCGAGGCGGTGAATGACGCCAACGTCGAGGAGTCGCGCCAGGCCCTGGATAAATACACCGTCGACCTGACCAAGCGCGCCGAAGACGGCAAGCTCGACCCGGTGATCGGCCGTGACGACGAAATCCGTCGGACCATCCAGGTGCTGCAACGCCGGACCAAGAACAACCCGGTGCTGATCGGCGAGCCTGGCGTGGGTAAAACCGCGATTGCCGAAGGCCTGGCCCAGCGCATCATCAATGGCGAAGTGCCGGACGGCCTGAAAGGCAAGCGCCTGCTGTCCCTGGACATGGGCGCGCTGATCGCGGGCGCCAAGTACCGCGGCGAGTTCGAAGAACGCCTGAAATCCCTGCTCAACGAGCTCTCCAAGCAGGAAGGGCAGATCATTCTGTTCATCGACGAACTGCACACCATGGTCGGCGCCGGCAAGGGCGAAGGCTCGATGGATGCGGGCAACATGCTCAAGCCGGCCCTGGCCCGAGGCGAGTTGCATTGTGTCGGCGCCACCACGCTCAACGAGTATCGCCAATATATAGAGAAGGATGCGGCCCTCGAGCGGCGCTTCCAGAAAGTCCTGGTGGATGAGCCGAGCGAAGAAGACACCATCGCCATCCTGCGTGGCCTGAAAGAGCGTTATGAGGTGCACCACAAGGTGGCGATCACCGACGGCGCGATCATTGCCGCGGCCAAGCTCAGTCATCGCTACATCACCGATCGGCAGCTGCCGGACAAGGCGATCGACCTGATCGACGAAGCTGCCAGCCGTATCCGCATGGAGATCGACTCCAAGCCGGAAGTGCTGGACCGTCTTGAGCGGCGCCTGATTCAACTGAAGGTTGAGTCCCAGGCCCTGAAGAAGGAAGACGACGAAGCGGCGATCAAGCGCCTGGAGAAACTCCAGGAGGAAATCACCCGCCTGGAGCGCGAATACGCCGACCTGGAAGAAGTCTGGACCTCGGAGAAAGCCGAAGTGCAGGGTTCGGCGCAGATTCAGCAGAAGATCGAGCAGTCCCGCCAGGAACTGGAAGCCGCGCGCCGCAAAGGCGACCTGAACCGCATGGCCGAGTTGCAGTACGGGGTGATCCCGGACCTGGAGCGCAGCCTGCAGATGGTCGACCAGCATGGCCAAAGCGAGAACCAGCTGTTGCGCAGCAAGGTGACCGAAGAGGAAATCGCCGAGGTCGTGTCCAAGTGGACCGGTATTCCGGTGTCGAAGATGCTCGAAGGCGAGCGCGACAAGCTGCTGAAGATGGAAAGCCTGCTGCACCAGCGTGTCATCGGCCAGAACGAAGCCGTGGTGGCGGTGGCCAACGCCGTGCGGCGTTCCCGTGCCGGGTTGTCCGATCCGAACCGGCCAAGTGGCTCGTTCATGTTCTTAGGCCCGACCGGTGTGGGTAAAACCGAGTTGTGCAAGGCGCTGGCCGAATTCCTTTTCGATACCGAAGAGGCGATGGTGCGGATCGATATGTCCGAATTCATGGAGAAACATTCCGTGGCTCGGTTGATCGGTGCGCCTCCAGGCTACGTCGGCTACGAGGAGGGCGGTTACCTGACCGAGGCGGTGCGTCGTAAGCCTTATTCGGTGATCCTGCTGGACGAGGTCGAGAAGGCCCATCCAGACGTGTTCAACATCCTGCTGCAGGTGCTGGAAGACGGCCGCCTGACGGACAGCCATGGGCGTACCGTGGATTTCCGTAATACGGTGATCGTCATGACCTCCAACCTGGGCTCGGTGCAGATCCAGGAACTGGTGGGGGATCGCGAAGCACAGCGGGCGGCGGTGATGGATGCGGTGTCGAGCCATTTCCGTCCGGAGTTCATCAACCGGATCGACGAAGTGGTGATCTTCGAGCCATTGGCTCGGGACCAGATCGCCGGCATCACCGAGATCCAGCTGGGCCGCCTGCGCGGCCGCCTGGCGGAGCGAGAGCTCAAGCTGGAGCTGAGTGGCGAGGCCTTGGACAAACTGATTGCCGTGGGCTACGACCCGGTCTATGGCGCGCGCCCGCTCAAACGAGCGATCCAGCGCTGGATCGAGAACCCGCTGGCGCAGTTGATTCTGTCTGGCAGTTTCCTGCCGGGAGTCACTGTGACGGCCAAGGTGGAAAACGACGAAATCGTCTTCGCCTGATCCAAATAGGGTGTCATTGGGAAGGAGGCCTCGCATTGCGAGGCCTTTTTTTGCATAGGGCGTTGAACTGTAAGGCAAAGGCTTGTAAAGTGCGCCCCGCAGTAAGTCACCCCAAGGGTTTTTCCTCCCCGAGGAAAAAACTGAAATAAGTTGCAAATCATTGTCTTGAAAGCAATTTAGGGGGTTGACAGAGGTTTTTAAGATTGTAGAATAGCGCGCCTCAGAGACACGAACGTAGCGATACGGACAGGGTCAACGAGGAGGCTTCTAGAAATAAAAGCCTGCTGTAAAAGCTGTAAATTGAAATGTTCAGTTCCGTGATAGCTCAGTCGGTAGAGCAAATGACTGTTAATCATTGGGTCCCAGGTTCGAGTCCTGGTCACGGAGCCAATTTCAAACCGGGGTATAGCGCAGTCCGGTAGCGCGCCTGCTTTGGGAGCAGGATGTCAGGAGTTCGAATCCCCTTACCCCGACCATATTTGGGTCGTTAGCTCAGTTGGTAGAGCAGTTGGCTTTTAACCAATTGGTCGTAGGTTCGAATCCCACACGACCCACCATTTTTGAGACCAGCTCGCTGGAATCGAATCTTAAGATCAGACGCCAAAAGCTCTGTTCGCAGAAGGCGCCTTTAAAAGGTGCCTTTTTTTTACCGGGGTATAGCGCAGTCCGGTAGCGCGCCTGCTTTGGGAGCAGGATGTCAGGAGTTCGAATCCCCTTACCCCGACCATACTGAAAATCCTCGTATCGAAAGATACGGGGATTTTTTTTTGCCCGGAATTTGGTGTCGGTTGTGTCTGTCCTTTCCTGAATAAGGTTCACACCTTCTGATCTCTTTTCAGGAGGACGTACTGGAAGCGAGAAAACGGCGCTGTCAGCGTGATTACACGCTGACTATTAAATTGCCGGTCGTCGACCAGGTTGAAAAGGAGCCGAGTCTAAAGAGGCTCAGGCGCGCTACGGCATTCAAGGCAAGACGACCGTTCTGATGTGGCTGTATACAAAGCACGGTCGGCAGGATTGGAGCGCAGGCACACATACTGGCTTGCTGAAGATGGTTTCATGCCTTGGGCGTGAAGCAAAAAAAGCCCCGATAATTCGGGGCTTTTTTGGGGGGAGATTTGGGTTGTCCGTTGCCGTTCTGTGCATATCCCCTTGCCGGCCCCTCGTTGCGAGGGGCGTTTACGGTGCTCACAAGGCCCGGCAAAGGCCATCCACGCGTTCGTATGCCAGCTCCTTGTTTGCCGCCGGGAGTGCGTAGTCCACCGTGCAGGAACCCTCGGCCCAGCGAATTTCCAGTCGGCCCTGGTCGGCAACGCCGAAGACCAGCAGGCGCGATAGGTTGTCGACCATGCCCAGGGGCTTGCCCTGCTCGTCGTAGCCTTGGGCGCCGAAGGGGATGGTGCCGCCTTTCTCTGCACGCAGGACGAACTGCAGGCGGCGACCGGTCTGGGCGGTGTAGGTCGTCTTGACGATGGCACCACGGGTCGGCACCAGCACCTTGGAGGTTTCGTTGATCTCGGTATCCGTCCCCAGGGTCTGGGTGTCCAGGTTCAGCCAGTTGTAACGATAAGGCTGCATGTAGGGCACTACCGCGTAACCCTTGCCATTGGTGCGTACGCCGCTCCAGCCGGATACCCCGACGCCATCGACATCCGGAACTTCCAGCAGGCCGAAGGTCTCGCCAAGCGGCTGGCCGAGGGTAACGCCGCCACTGTGCACCAGCAGAGAGCCAGAAGCACCCAGGTCGATATGCTTGTCATCGCGACCCTGGCTGTAGCCACCGCGCAGCTTGGCGACAGGGGTATCCCAGTCCAGGCCGGCGCCAGCCGTACTGCCGTTTCTTTTGCTGTGACCAGCCTGTGCCGAATAGCTGAGGGTGGCCTGGTCGTCCAGGTAGCCGGACACGTTCGACTGCAGCGAAGAGTCGCCCTTGCTCGAGCTGATGGCGTTGCTGGAAAGGCGGTGAGAACTGCCTCTTCCACCCAGCGGCAGGCTGACGCTGGCGGTGAGTTGCGTATCCGAACCGCCGTTCATGGGATCGCTCTGGGTGCGTGACACCGCCAGGTTGTAGCTGACGCTGGCAATGCTGCTGCCATAACCAAATTGCCAGTTGCGCGTACGGCCTTGCTGATTCCAGTAGCTGGTTTCATCCATGCTCAGATACAGCGAGCCTCGCTGTGACAGGCTCTGGTTCACCCGGAGGTTGATTCGGCTCTTTTGTGCGCTGAAGCCGGCACGCTCCTGATACATGAGGTCGTCCACGTGCTGGCTGAAGCTGCGATAGCCTTCGGTGGAGTAGCGGTAGCCGGCCATGGTGAAGGTGGTATCGGTGGCGTTCAGCGTCTTGGAGTACAGGAAGCGCGCACTGTGCCCCTTGTTGGTCCTGCCGTTCAGGGTTTTCGATTCACTGCTGGTGACGTCGAAGGAAATGCCGCCGATGCTGGAGTTCACGCCCGCGCCAAGGTTGACGGCGCGATAGTCTTGCGCGAGCAGCGCACCACCATAGCCGGTGAGGTTATCCGTCACACCGTAGACCGCTGTGCCTTGGGTGAACGACGGTGACGGTTGGTCGGTGGAGCGATATTCACCGGCAGTGACGCTATAGCGCAGGTTGCCGCGCCGGGTCATGACCGGCTGGTAGGCATAGGACTGCTGATATTCGCGTACCCGGCCATCCGCTTCGATGATCTTGATCTGCAGGTCGCCGTTGGAGCCGCTGGGATAGATGTCAGTGAACTCGAAGGCGCCAGGCGGCACCGAAGCGGAATAGATCACGTAACCGTTTTGCCGTACTTCGACGGTGGCATTGGTTTCAGCGATGCCGCGGATCACAGGTGCGTAGCCAACCTCGTTGTCAGGCAGCATGCCGAGGTCCGAAGCGATCTGGGCGCCGCGAAAACGCACGCTGTCGAAGATCTCGCCGGGGGTGTACAGCTCGCCCATCGAAAACTTGCCTTTCAGGCGCCGCACATCGCGTTCCAGATAGGTACGGTTGCTCTTGAATTCGTTTTTCATGCCGGTGCCGCCGGTCATGGCGGATTCGTTGCGAAAGCGCCAGCCGGCGATATTGAAGCCGTTGCGCAGGTTCAGGTTGTGGTAGTCGCTTTTCGTTCCCTGGTTGGTATTGCGGTTGAAGTTGGCCTGGTAGTCGCTGTAGAAGGCAGTGATGCCGTCGTCCCAGACCGATGGGTCGACATACCCACGGGAATAGCGCTGGACGTAGGCCTGCGGAATGCTGAGCTGCAATGCCAGGTTGGTGACATCGAAGTCCACCGCGGCGCCGGCGATCTGGGAACTGACGTCGAACGGCAGCTCATCCTTGGCGTCGGCGGCGATAAGCCCGTCCTGCTGGGCTTTGCCCGCGTTGAGCCCGAGCTCTTTGAGCAGCCCGAGCGAAAGGACGGGTTTGGCCTGCCCGGATGCGTCGGCACTGAAGGTGATCTCCTGGCGCTTGATCAGCACGTTGTTCAGGTAGAGGTCGACGCTGTAGGAGCCCGGCGGAACGGCGCTGCCTTTCTCGAAATACTTGAGGTCCACCGGAGCGCCCTCCATTTTCAGAAAGGACTCGCTGAATTCGACCTCTGCGGCGGACAGCTTCGAGGTCAGCCCCACTGCCATGAGGCAGGTCGCGCACGCCCGTCGGGCGATCCTGAAGCTGAGCTCTCTCTGAAAAATGGGCATGCGGAATCCTTTCGATCATGCATCGGGTAGCCGAGGCACTGACCTGAGTAAAAAGTCGAATAGGTAAAGCTTTGCGTTCTGGCGAGCGGCGCGAACGACTGCTGGGCTTTCGTTAGTTGGAAAGCTTGCTGGTGATGTGGTCCAGCCCGCCGTAATCGTTGATGCTGTCGAACTCCACCGTTGCGGCTCCGGAGCTCAGGCTGGGCGAACCTTTGATCGCGACGACGCGTGTTACTCCCGGCGCGAGCATTTCTGCGGCAACGGTATGGGGGCCAGCACCCTTGCCAGTGCGCAGCTCTACAGTGCTACCAGCAAAGGACACGTGGTACGCGGAAGGGTTGGTCACCGAAAGCGCGGTTTTGCCGCCTTGTTCCACCAGCTTCCATTGCAGGCTCTTGGCCGCATTGGCGGCGGTGTCCGGCAGGTTAGCCGGCCGGTAGAACAGTTTTATGCGCTGGCGGATGGCGATCTGCAGGCTGTTCTGGTCCTTGGCTTTTTGCGGAATCTCTTGCACGGCCAGCCAGAACACAGACTCCTTGTCGGTCGGCAGCCCCTGGCCTTGATAGAGGATGCGCAGGGTTTGCAGCTTGTTGCCTCCAAGGCGAACGAGGGGAGGGGTGATGGCGAACGGTATGTCGGTCGCGGGCCCGCTGCTATCTGGCTCGACCCAGGACTGGACCATGATGTCGTTCGAACCCTGGTTCCTGACGACGACGGATGTTTCCTTGGCTGGCGCAGCAAAGACGACGCGGGTGCCATCCAGCGTAATGCCGGCACTGGCCATCGACGCAGAGAGCGTCATGGCACTGGCGAGTGCAAGACGTGTCAATAATGAGGTTTTCATAGCGGCTCCAGGTCGGAGGGAGGGGCGCAGGCCCCTCCCTGTGGCGCGGGGGTTACTCGTAGGTCAAGGTAAACGGCAGGGTGCCGTTTGCAGGACCAGCTTTGACCGGCGCGCCGTTCGCCACATAACCTGCACGCAGGTTCAGCTTGGCGGTCTGCTTGACATCTGCGCCTTCGCCGCTCGTCGACAGCTCGCCATCGATGGTTTCGTTCGCGGCGAGGTTCAACAGCTGGTTGCTGCCGTTATAAATACCAATGCCCACGCCCTCTGCGCCACCGGTGACTTTCAGCAGCGAGAGGTTCTTGCTGTCGATGCCGGAGCCACTGTTCGGGTCGAATTGCAGCTTGACGGTTTTCAGTTTGGCTGCGCTGTTGCCGCAATCCAGGTTCAGGTTGATGCCTTTACCGCCGACGATGCCGCCGGCACCAGTAGAGCTAAGCGAGTCGACACTGACCTTGCCGAGGCTGATATCGATGTTCTGGTTACCCTTGTCACCACCAACGCTGGTGCCAGCACCGCCGTCGATTTTGCAGGATGCAGCGACGATTTCGCCGGTGAAGTTGATGGTGCCGTCTGCCGCGAGAGCGGAAGTGCTGACCGCGCCAGCGATAGCCATGGAGACGATGCTTTTGAGAAGTTTGGACATTTCATGTACCTGCTAAAGTTGGAGGTGCAATCTTGTGTCTTCACTCCGGTCGTTACAATAAGACCATTCTTAAACTATTGATTAGTCTGTGGATTTGAATGGTTGCTATTACTTTGTTTGTTGGTGAGACTTCAATAGGAAGATTCTTAAAATGTTGTCCCGTTAGGATTTTCTTGAAGAGAATAGTCTGTCTTGCCTGGTAAACAGGGGAGCGATTTGTATCGCCTTCGGTCGTTTTCGGGCACCCAGGAAGGGCAGTTCATTGGGCGGTGGGTGAGTCGAGAGGAGGAGTAAACTAACTGCCGATACAACTAGGTGGAGTACGGCTGTTACCTTGAATGCTATTTTCTCAACTTTATATATGTTGATTTAAAAGGCGCTGCTTGAGGCAGGGATATGCATTGCTCGCACTAGGGAGAACAACTTTTGAGTGCTGAGGATGAAGTGGGGCAGGTCTTTTAGTTTGGCTGGAAGGCTGGCTGTGTACTGCTCGGAAAGTATGATCTCAACTAAGGAAAGTTTCTTTTCTTCGATCTCCAGCCACTCTCTTGTTGGTCCCGAGCTGGGCGAAGGCCTGAGTCAACCTTGCACAGGTTGCAAAAAAAATGCCCCGATCGCTCGGGGCATTCCTGTCTTGAACGATTGACTCAGTGCAGCTTGAGTCGTGGCTCGGTGCCGCGGCCGATCCGGCTGCCGAGCATCAGCATGGCGGTCCGGAACGGGCCGTAGAGCGCCATCTGGTGCATGCGGTACAGCGACACATAGAACATCCGCGCCAGCCAGCCTTCGAGCATCACGCTGCCGGTCAGGTTACCCATCAGGTTGCCCACGGCGGAAAAGCGCGACAGCGAGATCAGCGAACCGTAGTCGGTGTACTTGTATTCCGGCAGGGCCTTGCCTTCGATGCGCAGTTTCAGCGACTTGGTCAGCAGCGATGCCTGCTGGTGAGCCGCCTGGGCCCGCGGTGGAACGTTGCGATCGGTGCCCGGTTGCGGGCAGGCGGCGCAGTCGCCAAAGGCGAAGATATTCTCGTCGCGGGTGGTCTGCAGGGTCGGCAGGACTTGCAGCTGGTTGATGCGGTTGGTTTCCAGGCCGTCGATGTCCTTGAGGAAACCCGGTGCGCGAATCCCGGCGGCCCAGACTTTCAGGCTGGCGGCAATCACCTGGCCATCGGCGGTAATCAGGCTGTCGGCGGTCACTTCGCTGACTGCGGCGTTGGTCATCACCTTGACCCCGAGTTTTTCCAGGGTCTTGTGTACCGGTCCGCCAATCCGCTCCGGCAGGGCTGGCAGTACCCGTGGGCCTGCCTCGATCAGGGTGATGTGCATGTTTTCCGGCTTGATCCGGTCCAGGCCGTAAGCCGCCAGTTCGTGAGCGGCATTGTGCAGTTCGGCGGCCAGCTCGACGCCCGTGGCGCCGGCACCGACGATGGCCACGCTGATCTGCTCGACCACATCAGTCTGCCCGGCGTGGGCGCGCAGGTAGTGGTTGAGCAGTTGCTGATGGAAGCGTTCGGCCTGCTTGCGGGTGTCGAGGAACAGGCAATGCTGGGCGGCGCCCTGGGTGCCGAAGTCGTTGGTGGTGCTGCCCACGGCGATCACCAGGGTGTCGTACCCCAGCTCGCGGGCCGGCAGCAGTTCCACGCCATTTTCGTCGTAGGTGGCGGCCAGCTGGATTTTCTTCTGCTGACGATCGAGCCCGCTCATGCGGCCCAGCTGGAACTCGAAGTGGTTCCATTTGGCTTGGGCGACATAGTTGAGTTCGTCTTCGGAAGAGTTCAGCGAGCCGGCGGCTACTTCGTGCAGCAAGGGCTTCCAGATGTGGGTCAGGTTCGCGTCGACCAGCATCACACTGGCGGTGTCGCGCTTGCCCAGAGTCTTACCCAGACGGGTAGCCAACTCCAGACCGCCGGCGCCGCCGCCAACGATGACAATACGATGAGTCATGGGGATATCTCGCAAGGCTAAAAGAAATCGGTACGGTTACCCGAGCGAGCGCAATGCAGCTCATAGCGTCAGGTAACTGATAAGTCGGCTCAGCAGGCCCAGGCCAATGGTGATGGTCAGGACTATCACGAGGAGCATCCACGGCCGGAAGGGCCGGCGCTCGACTCGGTGCTGGGCCAGTTGCAGGTATTCTTCGACATGGCGTTGGTCGTCGGGGTTCAGGCGGCTGGTCATAAAAAGCCTCGTCAGCTAGACGTTGCGAAAAGTATGAAGGTTACAGCGCAGTGCCATCTTGTCGGGCTATGCGGTATGGAACGGAGCATAGCTGCTCGCGGATGCGGACCTTGTCATCGCGCGGGTGATTGCGCTTTGTAACACTCGCAGGGTGTTTGCGCCATGCCACAACGGTCTGAAGGGGGGCTGGAAAAACCTTCGCTAAACGACCTACAGGCTGATCCCGACGTCGAAGAGGATGCTGCGCCCCAGGTTGCCACGCAGGAAGTCCGGCGCGTCGGGATGGGCGAACAGCACGCGGGCGAAGGTCGGTCCGACCAGCGACAACGAGCGCCAACCCTGGCGCAGATACTCGGTCGGTGGCGGGAAATGGCTGTTGAGGTCGAGCACTTCGCGCTTGAGGCTGGCGAAGGCGATGATGTCCAGTTCCCCCAGGTCCATGCCACGTTCCTTGTAGTTGTGGGCTTTCTTGCGCAGGGTCGGGGCCAGCCTGAGCAACAGTTCGTTGGCCGGAATGCGCTTGGGCTTGGCCTCGCGCCGCACCAGTTGGCTGAGGGAGAAGGCACTGCGGCGCCGTTGCAACTCGTCGCGCCATTCATCGTTGAGGCGACGGCCTTCGTCCAGCACGAAGAACACCTCGAAACAGGCCTCGCGAAACAGTACGTCCGGCGGCTCCTGCCCGGCGGGCGTGAATTCGTCGGCACGGTAGGGGATGTTCAAGCCTTGCAGCAGGCGCTGGCAGACCCAACGCTCACGCTCCCATTTGCGCGCATTGGACAGGAACGCGTTAGCTTGTTCGGCCTGAATGGTGAGCAGGCGCAGGTAATCTGAGTCATCCATAGTCCAAGCTTAGCGTCCAAACGCTGATCCAAGAAATACACTCTGCCGGGTCGGCGGGGGCTGACTGCACTTATAACGGATAAGTGTGACATCAGGTCAACCCTCTGCCGCTCGTTCACGCCCGCCAGGGTTTCAGCCAGAGGCCCAGGGCGATCAGCAGGAGCAGCCCGGCCACAGTGCTGAGCCCCAGTTGCAGCCAGACGTTCGGCAGCGGATGCAACAGCAGTGCCGCGGCACCCAGCAGGACGGCGCTGACCGCCCAGCGCACCGGCCAGCTGATGAGGCTGAGCAACTGCTGGCGCTGCATCAGCAACAGGTTGGTCAGGATCACGCCGCCGAGGGCGGCCAGGGGAATCGCATTCAGCCCCGCAATCAGCGGCAAGCCCGCCAGCAGCAAGGCGTTGAGCAGGCTGCCGAGCAGTTCGCAGTACAGCGGCGTTCGGGTATCGCCGGCGGCATAGGCGTAGCGCGCGAGCATGGCGTTCCAGGCGCCGAACACCAGGGACACGGCGAACCAGCCCAGCAGCGCCGGCAGTGGTCCGTCGGCGCTCTGGGCGGGCAGCAACCAATGGATCAGCGCCGGGCTGGCGCCCACCAGGCCGAGGGCCGCAGGCAGGCTCAGCAGGGTCGCGGCGTCGAGCCCGCGATGCAGCAGCCCCAGGCGTTGATCGCCGGACTTGCCGCTCATCAGGCCGAGCAGGACCTGGTTCAGGCTCATCAAGGCAATCAACGGCAAGTTGATCAGCTTGCGCGCCAGGTTGACCCAGGTCACCGCGCCTTCGCCCAGGTAGCTGGCGACCACCCGTTCCACCAGCGCCAGGCCCTGGCTGGCCAGGTTGCTGGTCAGCAGCGGGCCGAGGCGCACCAGCAATTCACGGCTGGCTCCAGCGTCCCCGCGGACCTGCCAGGGGCGCCAGCCGGTTTGCCAGACCGCCGGCACCAGCGACAGGCACATCAGCAGGCTGCCGAGAAAAAACGCCAGCGAAAGGCCGGAGCCCAGGCTCGCCTGGCCGTAGAAAAACAGATAAAGCACCGGCGGCAGATTGAACAGCAGCGAGCCCAGCCCCGGCAGGACAAAACGTTGCCGGGCGTGCAGCGGAATGCTGAACAGCGCATGCAGGAGCAGGCCGGGGATACAGGCGGCCAGACTGCGCAGGTTGGCGGCGGCTTCGGCCTGGGCTGCGCTGTCGAGCCCGGGACCGATCAGGCGGGTCCACAGCGGCGCGCTCCAGGCCAGCAGGGCATACAGCCCCAGGCCCAGGCCCAGCAGGCGCGGGCACAGGCCGGCCAGCCAGGCGTGCTGGCGCTGGGCGTCGCGCTCCTGATAGAGCGGCAGGGCCGCGGCCGCCAGGATACCGGCCGCCAGAGTCATGCGCAGGGCTTCGGGAATGAACACTGCGACCAGGAACGCATCGCTGCGGCTGCCCGCGCCCCAGGCCGCCACCAGCAGCCACTCGCGGGCAAAACCGGCGAGCAGCCCGGCGAGGGTCGCCAGGGTCAGTAGCAGGGTGCTGCCGAGCATCAATAGAACAGGGTGAACAGGCCTTTGCCACCCACCTTGTAGTTCAGGTCGTGAGGGCGCTCGCCCATGGGTTTGGCACCGCTGCCACCGATGATCTTGTAGGGAGGAACGGCCTTGGCCACGAGGGTGTTGGCGGTCACTACCGCCCCGCGACCGATATGCGAGCCATGGGCGAGCAGCGCCCGGGTGGCGATCCAGGCGTAGTCGTCGATGTAGATGGGCGCGGACACCGACCAGAACTCGGGGCTCATCGGGTCATGGCCGCCGGCGAGAATCAGCACGTGAGAGGCGATCGTCACATGATCGCCGATGATCAGCCCGGCCCGGGCGTCGATCTGACAATGCCAGGCGATCACGCTGTCATCGCCGATCACCAGGTTTTCCACACCCAGCACCTCGGTGTTGCGCCAGATGGTCGAACCCTTGCCGATTTTCGCGCCGCCCAGGCGCAGCCAGGCGATGCGCACGTGATGGCTGGGGATCTTGTTGATCAGGATGTTGTAGGCCTGTTCCCAGGCCCGCAACCAGCGGTCCTTGAGGGTGGCCAGGTTTTTGCCGTAGCGCGGCACCAGGGTGGTGGGGATGTCCTGTTTCAAACGACCATACAGGCGTCGGGCCAGGGGATGCTCGATGATCTGTTCGATGTCCACCGCGCAGACGCTGTAGCGCGCCTGCTCGCCGTCGCCCTCGACGAACAGCACGTCGTTGTTCAGCCCCCAGCTGTAGGCCTCGAGCAGTTCATCGTGGCTGACGCCCAGCTCCGAGGCCAGGGCCGGCAGGCGTTCCGGCAGATCCGCAGAATGGAAAATACGGTGTTTCATGCTTGGCGATCCTTGGGGTTGATGAGGGGGAGGGTGATGGCCGGGCGTAACCGGACCTGTTGCAGGCTTATGCCCATCAACAGCCAGAACAGACCGATCAGCACGAAAGTGAAGCTGAAGTAGTGGTCGAACAGACCCGTCAGCAACGCTGCCAGCAGGCCGGAAATGCAGCCCAGCCACAGCGCGTTGTCAGCGGTCACCTGACGGATCGGCGCCAGCGGGCGCACCTCGCGCCACCACAACAGGGTGACGGCGATGAACAGCAGCATCCCCGGAATGCCGATCTTGTAGATGAAGTTCAGCCACAGGTTGGAGATGCCCGGCAGGTCGGTGCCCGGTACCGGCGGATCGACCTTGAAGCCGATGCCCAGCGGGTAGCGCATCATTGCCTCGGGGAATTTCGCGTACTCGTCGAAACGCACTTCGGTACTGGCGTTGGTCGCCGAGAACATGGTCATCAGGCGTTCCTGCAGCGGCGGATAGAACATCACCAGGGCCACCGCGAAGGCCGCCCCGAGGCCGATGATCCGGCCGCTATAGGGCACGCGCTTGTAAGTCAGCCAGAGCAGCACCAGGGCCAGGGCCAGGATCGCCCCGCGGGAAATACTCAGCAGCAGCCCGGCGCAACCGAGGATCGCCACCGCCAGCCCCAGGGCCCGACGTGCGCCGGCGCGGGTCCAGCCATAGAGCAGCGCCAGGGGAATGAACAGCACCAGCACGCCGCCCGTGAGGTTGGGGTGAACCCAGGGCGATGCCATGCGCTGGTAGTTGGCGGAGAAGATGTCCTTCACCGCTTCCGGGTGGGCGTACTTGAGGTCGGTGAGGATCGGGATCATCGACATCGCGTTGCGCGACTTGATGAACATGCCGATCGACAACAGCAGCATCAGCAGGGTGCCCAGCAGCAGGGCGATCACTACTTTGTCGCGGTCGGCATCGGTACGCAGCAGCAGCGGCACCATGAACAGCAGCGACAGATTCATCAGCCAGCGCACCCAGTTCACCGGGCCGTTGCCCTCGGCATGAATGATCAGCATGCCCCAGACAAAGGGAATGGCGCTGAACAGCATCAGCCAGGCCATGGCCCGTTCGGTGGGGCGCCAGAGCATGAGGTTGCGGGTCTTGCCGATGAACGATTGCCAGAACAACCCGACCCACGTCAGGCCCAGCACCGCTTCACTGACCGTGGTGCGAATCCCCAGTTGCAGCGTGGTGTAAGGAATGCAGGTGGCCAGCACGGCGAAGATCAGCAGGCCCCACAGCGGCTTGCGGATCAGCGTCAGGGTCACGGCCAGGCCGATCACCACGAAGATGACTTTTGCCGGTGGCAGGGCCCACAACAGAACCCCGAAGATCACCCCCAGGGTCAGGCCAATGAATTTTCCTGGCAGCATCAGTGAAAGAGCCCTGTGAGCAAGGTATCGAGGCGCTGGCGGTAGGTCGGTTCGGCAAATTGCCGGGCCCAGTCGCGCAGAGTGTCCGGATCCGGTCTGTTGCTGTCCTGGGCCTGTTCGATCAGTGCGTTGCGCAGGCTGGCGCGATCACGGGCATTGAAGCGTCGCGCGCTGGGCGGAGACACCTCGTCGAGGGCCGAACCCCTGGCCACCGCCACCGGCGTGCCCTGCCACAGCGCCTCGACCACCGGCAGGCCGAAGCCTTCGGCGTAGGAGGGTTGCCACAGGCAGTCGGCATGCTGGTACAGGGCCTGCAACTGCTCGTCGCTGATGCCACTGACCCAATGCAGGCCGGGCAACTGGCTCAGGCTCGCCGGCAGGTCGCTGGCGTGGCCGACCAGGACCAGCTCCGGTACTTGCGGGTTTTCCTGGCGGCAGCGCTGCCACTGCTCGATGAAGAACGGCATGTTCTTGCGCGGCTCCCGCGTCCCGACGGCCAGCCAGTAGCGCTCGGGCAGGCCCGCCGGCAGCGGGCCGATGGCACCCTGGAACTCCGGCACCAGGTTGTTCAGCACGCGGAACTTCGGCCGCGCCCAGGGAAACAGCCGGGCCGCTTCGCTGCAGGAAAACCGCGAAGGGCACCAGACTTCATCGGCGACCCAGATCGACCAGGCGATCGACACGGCGTCGATCAGCCGATAGGCCAGGGCCTTGAGCTGCGAGCGGTGGAAGTTGCGCTGGGTCAGCTGGAACAGGTCATGCAGGATCAGCACATAACGGGTACCCGCCGGCTTGTGGCCGATGGGCAGGCCCATGTTGGCGGTGGCGATGTACAGGTCGACCGACTGCTCGCGAATGGTCGCCGGCAAGAATTTGCGTTCGAAGCGCAGGCGCACGCCGGGGCGTTGCACGCCATCGAGGGGGCTTGGCCAGGCCGGACAGAAGGCGGTCTGGCGTTGCTCATGCTCCAGTGGCGCTTCGCTCACCAGCAGCAATTCGGTGTCTTCACGGGCGCGCAGGGCCTGTTCCAGTGCCTTGACCTGACGGGCGATGCCCGAGGAGGGAGCGACCGTGGCCGGACGATAATCGAGGGCTACACGCATGCGGGATGCTCCTGTGTGGAGGGCAGGGTCCGGTAGATCTGTTCCAGCTCGTCGCCGGCTACGGCCCAGTCATGATGCTGGCGGGCATACAGGCGGGCGGCGCCGGCCAGTTGGGCGGCCAGGGTCGGCTCGCTCAACAGGCGAATCACGGCATCGGCCAGGGCCTGGGCATTGTCGCCTGCCAGGTAATGTTCCTCGGGGCGGATGGCCAGGCCCGAGGCGCCTTGTGCGGTGCTGACCAGCGGCAGGCCGGCGGCCATGGCTTCGAGCACCTTGAGCTTGGAGCCGCCGCCCTGGCGCAACGGCGCGATGAACAGCGCGCAACGTCGTTGCAGATCGGGCAGGTCCGGCACGAAGCCGACCCACTCGATGCGGCTGTCGGTCCAGCGTTCGGGCCAGTTGGCCGGCAAGGCATACCCGGCCACCGCCAGGCGCGCCTCGGGGCAGTGGCTCCAGACCCGCGGGAAAATCTCGTCGAGCATCCACTGCACGGCGTCCAGGTTCGGCGCGTATTCGTAGTTGCCGACAAACAGCACCCGCTGGCTCTGCGGGTCGGCCGAGACTTCGGCAAAGCTGCGGCTGTCGACGCCGTTGACCACCACCTCGACCGGGGTACGGGTCAGCTGGCGCATGGCCCGGGCATCGCTTTCGGTCACCGCGACCACCTGGCGGGCCGAATCGAACGCCTTGCGTTCCCACTGCCGGCAGCGCCATTGGTCATAGCGCACGAAGAGGCTGGCCCAGGCCGGGAAGCGGTCATAGGTCGCGCCGCCCAGGCTGGATTCGAGGTTGTGCTCGGTGAGCACGAAGTCCCGGCCGGCCCGCAGCAGCGGTTGCAGATAGGGTTGCAGGCTGTAGCTGTGTTCGACCTGGATCACATCCCAGGGCTCCTGCAGCAGGCTGTCGAAGCGCTCGCGCAACGGACGCGACACGCCGTTGACTGTGGTCAGCAGCGGCCAGGGCGCGAACAGCCCGGCCAGCAGCGTGACCGGATGTTTCAGCGGGCGCCGGGGCTCCACGATCAGGCGCTCCAGCCAGGGCTCGAGGGTGGCGCGGGTGGCGGCATCGGCCTCGGTCTTCGACTGCACCAGCAAGGTGATGCGATGACCCCGCTCGCTCAAGGTCCGCAGCAAGTGAAACTGGCGAGTCTTGCCACCGCTGGTCATGGGCCAGGGCAGGTAGGGGAGAATCCAGAGAATCTTCACGTACGGCACTCCAGGTCGAGATCGATTACCACACGAGAATCTGCAGGGACGATTTCACGGTCGGCTGGATGCCGTCCGCGGCGTCGAGACTGGCCCGGGTTCCGCTGAGCGGATCGTAGAGCTCGGCCTGGCGCACTTGCGGCAATTTGATGGTGCCGCCCTTGGCGCTCCAGAACATCAGCAGGCGCTTACCGTCGTCGCGGGTCCAGGACACGCTGTAGAAGGTGTCGGGCAGGTTTTCCAACACGGGCGTCTTGCCGGGTTTGAGACGCGCGCCGGTGATCTCGAGAAACCGCGCGAGCGCCTTGTACACCGGCTTGGGTTCGCCGTTGAGGTCGAGCAGGCCGTAATGCTGGTCGCGGGCCGAGGCGCGCGAGTCGAGATCGGAAAGGGCGAAGAGGAAGATCCGCTCGTAGTCCTGATCGCTCATCAACGCCAGGCGGCGCAGGGTGTAGTCAGCCTGGCCGTCGACGCCGATCAGCCGCTGCATCTCCTTGGGCCCGGCGTAGCTCGACCAGCCCCACTCGGTGGCCCAGACCCTCTTCAGGCCGGCGCCGTGCAGCATGTCGTTGAGCTGCTTGCCGCGCAGCAGCACTTCGTTCTTGCCTGGTTCATCCGTTTCCGGGGTTTCCGAATACGGGTGGTAGGCGGCGACCATGCCCAGGCTCTGCACGCCCAGTTCGCCGAGTTTTTCGAACATCAGCGCGTTGCGCTGGGTCGGCATCTGGCTGTAGTAGGCCATGCCGCCCATGACCTGGGTCTTGTCCGGCGCCACCTGGTTCAGCGCCTGATGAGTCGCCAGCAACAACTCGCCGTAGCCCTTGGCATCGGGTTTCGGCCGCCAGTTGTTGGGGATGTTCTGTTCGTTCCACACCTGCCAGGCGTCGATGTTCGGGTAACGCTGGGCCAGCATCGCCATGCGCGTGGCGAAGACTTTCGGATCGCGCGGCGGGTACTGATCCTGGAAGGGCCCGCCCTTGGGAGCGGTGGTCACGAAGGGCGCCGAGCCGACGAGGTAGAACAGCGACTTGAGTTTCGCGTCGCTCAGGGTCCGGTCCAGTTCGTCGAGGGTGCTGAGCTGGTAACCCTCTTCGGTGGGCTCGAGCCGGTCCCAGTGCAGGTCGACCCGCACCCATTGCAGGCCGAGCTGTTTATAGGCGGCGATCTGTTTGCGGTATTGCTGCGGGGTGAACCACAGGAAGTGCGCGTTGACCCCCAGGTAGTCCTTCCACACCAGGGTGCGATCGGGAGCCAGGTTGATCGGCGTGGCATCGACTTGTTCGCTGAGCAGCAGGGCGCCGCCCACCGCCAGCGCGGCCACCAGCGGCAGATAGCGCAATAGCGGGCGACGTTCGAGGCCTGGTCGGGTCTTCATATCGATCGCTCCTTGCACACTTCATTGAACAGTTCGGCAAAACGGCGCGCGGTCGCGCTCCACTCACGCTGGTGCCCGGCCTCGCTGGCCCGCGCGGCCCACTGGCGGGCCAGTTCGGGCTCCAGCACCAGGCGGCTCAGGTGCTGGCTCAGTGCTTCGACATCGCCTTGCTGATAGGTCACGCCATTGCCGCCGGCAACCTCCTCGGCAAAGGCCCGGGCATTGGAGGTAACGACCCCGCGACCGCAGGCATTGGCCCAGGACAGGGCGCCGCTGGTGCCGCGCATCTGGCCGAGCCAGGCGAGTTTTTTCGATTCCCGGTACGGCAGCACCATCACATGGTGGGCCTGGATGGTGCGGGCGATCTCGGCGGACGGCAGGTCCAGTTGCCAGTCCACCACATCGTCCAGTTGCAGTTCGCGGATACGCTGGCGCAGGCCGTCGAGGTAGTTGCCGGCCGGGTCGAAGGTCATTTCCGGGGCGGTGCCGCCGGCCAGGGTCAGGCGGACCTGGCCACGGCACCGCGGGTTGGCCGCCAGGGTGCGGGCCAGGGCTTCGATCAGGTCCTCGATGCCCTTGCCGCGGTAGATGAAGCCGAAGTACAGCAGGCGCAGCGGCACCAGCGGCGGCAGTTCGGCCGCAGGGATCGGCAGGTTGCCGTGGGCGATCACCGCCACCTGTTGCGGCTGCAGGCCCATGCGCTGGCGCAGGCAGTCGCCGCCCAGCCGGGTCAGGGTAATCAGCCGGCGCATGCCACGGGCCAGGCGCCGTTCTTCATGCAGGGTCAGCGGGTCGGCGAGCAGCGCCGCCGCTTGCGGCAGCGGGTGCGGCAGGCGTTCGAGCAGGGTCAGCGGCCAGAACAGTCGGGCGCGCCGCCAGATCAGGCGTTCCGGGTCGTGCACGGTGGCGGTGCGCGGGATCCGCGGTTGTTCGCTGCTCAGGTAGTCGAGCGCCTGGAATTCGCCGAAGCGGCCACCCCCGAGTTCGGCGTGCACCAGGTCGACGCCCGTCCAGTCGAAGGCACGCAGGCGCGTCAGCTGTTCCGCGGGATCGTGACAGCCGGCCAGCGGCGTCAGCACCTCGATGCCAAGGCCGCGCAGCGCATTGCTGAAATGCGCGGCGTAGTCGGCGATACCGGTCTGTTCCGGCGGCAGCGGGGCCAGCAAGGCGATACGCATCAGGCGGCACCGCGCCAGCTGTTGATCCGCTCCAGCACCCTGGACGGTACTTCGAAGCGACGACGGTTGAGGATCAGCCCGTCGACCTTACCGAAGGCGGTGGTCAGCAGCGACAGCGCATTTTCGATCATCGGCACGGTGCTGGTCCGAGCCTCGATCACCAGGGCGATCAGGTCGGCGCGGCGCAGGATCAGGAAGGCCTCCTGGTTCGACAGCAGGGCCGAGGCATCCAGCAGCAGCACTTCACCGGGCTGGGCTGGTGCGCTGTCATTGACCCGCACGCGATGGCCGCGTTCTTCCAACAGGCGGCGCAGGCGTTCGAGGATGAAGTTCACGCCTTCGCCATGGCGCGCCGAGGTCAGGCCCAGGGTCAGGCCCTGGCTTTCGATGCGATCCATGGGCAACAGGCTGTAGAGCCGGTAGATGCTCGCGGTCATCGCCGCCGGCGTGGCGTCCTCGAGGTCCGGCACGCTGCCCCACAGCGGCACCTGGAACAGCTCCGGCAGGCGCGAGCCGTCGTGGATGCGCTGGTCCAGCAGGTAGCAGACATAGATGGTCAAAAGACCCACGGCGATCCCCGCGGGAATGGCGAACAGCAGGATCAGCAGGCTCTTGGGGAAGACCCGCGCCGGGTTGAAGGTGGCGTGCTCGATGATCGCGATGTTGCTGATCTGGCTGCTGTCGAGTTCGTGGTCGATGCGCGCCTGTTCCAGGTTTTCCGAGTACAGCGCGTAGCTCTTTTCAGCGGTGCGCAACTGCTGGGTCAGGCGGTTGAGTTCAGGCTCGTCGGTCAGCACCCGGTCGCGTTCGGCACGCAGGGTGGCCAGGGTCTTGTCGTAGTTCTCGATCTGTCCGGTCAGCCGGCGTTGTTGCAGCTGGGCATCGATGACCTGCTGCTTGACGTTGGTCACCAGGCTATTGGGCGCAATGTTCTTCGAGCGTTCCAGGCGGGTCTCTTCCTGTTCGCTGAGGGCCTGCAGGTCGTGGATGTTCTGTTCGATCTGCTTGACCGCCGGCGCCTCGGGCAAATAAGTGCGCAGCAAGCGCGCGCGTTCCACTTGCAGGGTGTTGAGCTGGCGCTTGAGGTCGAGCTGGGTCGGGTTGAGGCTGGTCTCGCGACTGGTCACCACTTCGACGGGCTGATCGAGGATCTGCTGGCGGGCGTTGATCAGGAAGCTGCTGATCCCGGACAGCTGGTTCTGCGCATTGACCCGGGCGTCGGTCAGCCGGTCGATCTGGCTGGTGAGGTTTTCCAGGCGGGCATCGACGCTGATCGAATCGATCTGCTTCAGGCGGCCCTGCAACTGTTCCTTGAGGCTGAGGATCTGCGCGGCCACCTTGTTGCCTTCGCCCTCATAGAAGGCGTAGAGGCTCTTGCGACCGAGGACCCGGGCGCGTTCCTCGAGGAAGGTGTCGACCCAGATTTTCACCACCTGCTGCGCGACTTCCGGGTCGTCCCAGGTAAAGCTGATATCGATCACCGAGGAGCCCGCTTCATGGCTGGCCTGGAAGTTCTTTTCCAGGCGGGTCGCCAGGCGGTCCAGCGGGCTCTGCGGCTCCGACAGGCCGACCAGTTGCAGCAGGCTGCGCAGCGCATCGATGGCCGTGCCCATGGCTTTCTTGGCGTAGAACTTGAGGGTTTTCCAGAAACCCTGGGGTTCGGCGGCCGCGCTCAGTTCCAGGTAGCGCTGGGCGACGATGTGCACGATCGGCCGACCGGTGAGCATCTTCTCCTCATCGACGATCGGGTCGTGCTGGGTGCTGGGCGAGATCAGCGTCTGGCGATTGCTGGCCTCGATCGGCACCGTGGTGCTGTCGCGCCCGGGCTTGACCAGCAGGCGCGCGTCCGACTCGTAGCGCGTCGGCAGCAGGAAGGCGCCCAGTACCGCGACCACGATAGTGGTGACGACCGCGAGCTTGAACTCGCGGCGGAATATGAAGAACAGGCGCAACAGGTCGCGTAGAGAGCGTATTTCGATCACGGGATCACTCCATTGGTAAAGCAGTGAAAGCGGATAAAGCAAAGCCTTGAGAGTGACTTCTATGGGAGTGCTGGATTCGGGTTTTGTACCTTTACATCCTGTTGGTTCAGGTCGTAGTTGAAGCCAACACCAATCCCTTTGTTAACCGGGAACAGCTTGGTGAAGTACATGTCCACCGCTTCCACCGTGCTGCCGATGGTCGATTGCGGCACGTAGATCAGGTCGCCGCGCTGCAGGGCGACCAGCGGATGGTTGGGGTTGCTGAGCATGTTGCTGAGGTCGACGAAGTACATCTTGTACTTGCCGTCGGGGCCGGTCCGGAGCAGGGCGATGTTGGAGCTGTCGGCCGACGGCAGGACGCCGCCGGAGCTGAGCAGGGCCTGCTCCACCGACACGGTGCCGGCCAGGTTGAAGAACGACGGGTTGGCCACCGCGCCGCCGATGAACACCCGGTTGCTCGGGGCAATGGCGATGTTCACGGTCACTTCGGGCTCGCGGTAGACACGGGTGTAGCGTTTGGTGATTTCCTTGCCCAGGTCTTCCGGGGTCAGCAGCGCGGCCTTGATCCGGCCGATGTTGGGCATCGAGATGAAGCCGTCCGGGCGCACCACGAACAGCGTCATGTCGTCGGTGGCGGCCGGCTCCTGGGCATCGCGCACGATGCGCAGGGTGTCGCCGCTCTGGATCAGCACCTGGGCTGGCGGCAGGTCGGCCAGGGTCAGTGCCGCCGCGTGGCGAGCCTTGAGGGTGTCGCTGTCAGGGAGCGCGACATGGGCGGGGGTCGAGCAGCCGCCCAGCCACAGGGAGGCGGTCAGGATGCTCAACAGACAAAGCCGGGAAGGTCGGTTAATAGTCATCATGACAGCTCAGGTCCAGTAGTTTGAGAACATGCTCAAGCGACGCTTGAGCGGTGTCGGCAGATGCTGTTCGGCGTGGCCGAGGCGATAGCCCAACAGCTTCAGCGCGCTGCGCAGCAGCACTTCGGGTACACGTTGCAACTGGCCGGCGTCACGCAAGGCGCGCAACTCGGCCTGGACGTAACGCTTGCCTTCTCCACCCGCGCTGCCGAAGGCTTCGCGGATCCAGGGCTCGCGGCCATAAAACACGCCGATATCGAAATAACGGCGGAACTCCTGCATCAGACTGTAGCTGTGCGAATGCTGTACGCACGCACTGGCGGCGTAGCGCACCAGATAACCGTTGAGCAGCATGCGCGCCGCGACGTGGGCGTCCTCGCTGCCGATGACGTCCTCGGGAAAGCCGCCCACTGCTTGCAGGGCACTGCGCCGGTAGACGGAAAACGAGTCCGAACTGAAGCAGGTCTTGATCCCCAGCTCCCCGGCGTCGGCCAGGCTTTTGCTGCGGCTCTGCGGGCTGTAGTTGAAGTGGCGCGACTGCGCTTCGAGAATCCCGGCGCCGGGGTGCGGCAACTGACGACCGTAGGCGAGGCCGATCCGCGGGTCTTCTTCCAGTTCCTGGATCAGGTTGGCGAAGGTCTGGGGCGTGGCCGGAATCGCATCCTGGGTCAGCAGGATCAGCGCGTCGGCGTCCACCTGTTCGCTCGCCCAGCGGCGGGTGCCGCCATGGTTGAACTGCTGGGCGGCGATGACCTCCACCCGGGCACCGAACTGCCGGAAGCGGCTGACAGTGTCGTCCGTCGAGCTGCTGTCGACCACCAGCACGGTGTCCGGTTGCAGCGTCTGGGCGGCCAGCGCCGGCAGCAACCGATCGAGGTGCGCTCCGGCGTTGCGGGCGGGAATGATCAGCGCCACCTTCATCATGGTTTGACCTGCGCCGGGGCACGGCCATAGACGTCTTCGAAACGCACGATGTCGTCTTCGCCCAGGTACTCGCCGCTTTGCACTTCGATCATCACCAGGTCGATGATCCCGGGGTTGCTCAGGCGGTGTTTATGGCCGGCGGGGATATAGGTGGATTCGTTGCTGTTGAGCAGGACCTCCAGGTCGCCATTGGTGATCAGGGCGGCGCCACTGACCACGATCCAGTGCTCGCTGCGGTGATGGTGCATCTGCAGCGACAGCGACTCCTTGGGCTTGACCATGATGCGCTTGATCTTGAAGCGGCTGCTTTCCTCCAGCACGGTGTAGGTCCCCCATGGCCGGGTGACCGTGCGGTGCAGGCTGTAGGCACTGTGGCCCAGGCGCTTGAGTTCGGTGACGATATGGCGCACGTCCTGGGTCCGCGAGGCGTCGGCCACCAGCAGCGCGTCCGGGGTGTCGACGATGATCAGGTCGCTGACGCCAACAGCGCCGAGCACACGCTTGGGCGAGTCGATATAGCAATTGCTCACGTCATGCAGGATGGCTTCGCCGTTGACCTGGTTGCCGGCGGCGTCGCTCGGGGTCAGCTGGCGCAGCGCATCCCAGGAACCGATGTCGCTCCAGCCCAGGTCACAAGGCACCACGGCGACCCGCTCGGAGCGTTCCATCAGGGCCACGTCGATCGAAACGTCCGGGGCGCGGGCCAGGCTATCGGCATCGAGTTCGCGCTGGCGGCAGTGCTTGTTGTCCAGGGTCATGCCTTGTTCCAGGCAGGCCTGGGCGGCGCTCAGCACTTCGGGGGCGTGCAGGGTCAGTTCCTGCAGCAGGGTATCGGCGCGGAAGCAGAACATCCCGGCGTTCCACAGGTAGTTGCCGCTGTCGACATAGGCCTGGGCGGTGGCCAGGTTGGGTTTTTCGACGAAGCGCGCGACCTGGAAACCTTCCTTCAGCGCCGGGCCCTGTTCGATGTAGCCAAAACCGGTCTCGGGTTTGTCGGGTTGAATGCCGAAGGTCGCCAGGTAACCGTCTTCGGCGAGGCTGCGCGCCTTGCTCACGGCGGCGGCGAAGGCATCCTGGTCGAGGATCAGATGGTCGGCCGGAAGGATCAGCAGCTGTGCCTCGTCACCCCAGTACTCGCGCACATGCAGGGCCGCCACGGCAATGGCCACGGCGGTATTGCGCCCGAACGGCTCGAGCAGCAGGTCGAGGTCCAGCTTGCCCTGATTGACGTTGCGGTATTCGTCCAGCGAGCGGAACAACAGCTCGCGGTTGGTCACCGTGACCACGCAACTGACGTCCGCCAGGTTGCTGGCGCGGACGAAGGTTTTTTGCAGCAGGCTCTGCCCATCGCGCATGCGGATGAATGGCTTGGGCATGTTCTGTCGAGAGACAGGCCACAGGCGCGAGCCCGAGCCGCCGGAAATAATGCAAGGGATCAATCCAGTGAATGCGCTCATCAGTAGACTTCCTTCGTCGAAAGGACGGCCGGAACCGTCATGAAAACGATGTACAGATCCAGCCAGACCGACCACTTGGAGATGTAATCGAGGTCGTACTCCACTCGTTTCTGGATTTTCTGCAGGGTGTCGGTTTCTCCCCGGTAGCCATTGATCTGCGCCCAGCCGGTGATACCGGGCTTGACCCGGTGGCGCGAGCTGTATTCGCGCACCGCCTGTTCGAACGGCACGCCCGCCGCCTTGGTGGCGGTGGCATGGGGGCGAGGCCCGACAATCGACATGTTGCCCATCAGCACATTGAACAGCTGGGGCAACTCATCAATGCTGGTCTTGCGAATGAAGCGTCCGACCCGGGTGATTCGCGGGTCTTCGCGGGTGGTCTGCCGTTCGGCATTGAGGTCCGCCTGCTCGACATACATCGAGCGGAACTTGAACACGCGGATCAGCCGGTCGTTGTAGCCGTAGCGCTTTTGCCGGAACAGCACGGGGCCCTTGGAATCGAGTTTCACCGCCACGGCGGTGGCCAGCAGCACAGGGGACAGCAGCACCAGGCCCAGCAGGGCGAGGATGATGTCCTCGCAGCGCTTGATCAGCGGCGCCCAGCCGCGCAACGGCAACTCCGAGGTGTTGAACATCAGGATGCCGCCGACATCGGTCATGCGGTTGTGGCCGAAGCGCAGGGTGGTGATGTCGGGCACCAGGGCGACATTCACTGACAACTGCCGCAGCCGCTGCACCAGCTCGCCGATGCGCGCGTGCGCGGCCCAGGGCAGGGCGATCAGGACCTGGTTGACCTGCTCGGAACGGATCAGCTCTTCCAGGTTCTGGGTGTTGCCCAGAAAGGGCAGGTCGCAGAAGGCCTTGGGCACGCGGTCGCTGCGATCGTCGATGAAACCGATCAGGCCGGAGCGGATATCGCCGTGGCGCTGCATGTGTTCGGCAAGGAACAGCGCGCTCTCGCTGAAACCGAGGATCACCGTGCGTTGCAGGTATTTGCCGCTGGCCATCCACGAGTGGAACAGGCGCAGCAGGAACAGACGCTCGATACCAAACAGCACGAGGCTGGCGATGAACCAGACAGCCAGGTCCTGCAGGCTGAAGACCGGCAGCAGGTGCAGCCCCAGGTACATGACCAGCAGGATGCAGAAGGCGGAGGTCCAGGCCACCAGCATCGTGCGCAGGCGCAGGCGATTGCTGAAGAACTCTTCGGAGTAGACCCCCTGGGCCTGGAACAGGATGACGGTGATCACGGCAAAGAACAGCAGCAGGCCAAGGACGGTTGGCCAGACATCCGCACTGGCGGATTCAAGACTCAGGAGCAGCAGGATTCCAGGCAGGGCGGCGGACAGGGCGTGCGTCAGTTTCACCCCCGAAATGAAGAGTTCCATGAATCCGGTTCGGGTCAGAAACCTGCTATCAATCGATTTCGTAAGCATCGAATCCCGTCGCTGCCAGGTAAAAACCCAGCTCTGTTAAGGGTGAAGCCACTACAGAGGCAGGCTGAAAAAACTAAGGCTTACTGCAAAAAAAGTCTGTTTTTTGGCGGCCTATGATGGCCAAACAATACTGCTTTTCTGCTTTGATGGTCAAGTAATTGACTAATTCTGGCAGATTAACCTTTTTTTTGCATTATGCATCGGTTTTTTGACGGTTTTGCGCATCCAGGACGAATGGCAGCCTGGGCATGTGTCACGAAGTTGGCTCATTCGTGAGCGAGGCGTGACGGATAAAATGGAGTGTTGTTCAGGGGGGGACTCTTGTCCAACCCGTGGCGATTTATTCCTTTTCGCCCGGGATTGCGGGCTTCCTGAAAGCTGGCGCAGCCCTCGGGCGGATGCCCTGGCGGTGTAGACTGAACGCTTGTGGACTAACCAAAGGAAGGGGAAAAACTGTGAGGTATTGGTCATTGCTGTTGCTGGGTTGCATGCCCTTGCTGGCGCATGCAGTGGAAGTCGGCGAGCGTCTGGCGCCCTGGACCTTGCTCGATCAATTCGACCGGGCCTATAGCCTCGACGGGCAGACCCGGACCCTGCTGGTGGCGCGCAGCATGGACGGCGCCAAGCTGGTCAACACCGCCTTGCAGGATCGTCCTGCGGGGTATCTGGAAGCGCGACACACGGTATTTGTCGCGGACATCCAGCGCATGCCGGCGGTGATCGCCAAGATGTTTGCGGTGCCGGCGATGCGTGATTATGGCTACCGGATCATGCTCGACCGTGACGGGCGGGTAGCGCCGCGCTACGCCGGGGCGGTGGATAAAGTCCTGTGGCTGCAACTCGACAATGGCCGGCTGGTGGCTCAACGGGAGTACGGCACGGCCGCCGAATTGCGCGCAGCGCTGGAGCAGGCGCAGCCATGATCAGCGCCGCGCTGCTGTCGCCGCTCACCCTCGGCGTCGGCTGGCTGATCTATGTGCCGGTGCTGCTCTGGGCCGCCTGGCGCGTGCCCTGGGTCGAGTTGTTCAGCGACAGCCGGCGTCAGCATCTGCTGTTCGGTACGGTGTTCGCCTTGTTCCTGCTGTGGCTGGTGCGCCGGGATTTCGATACTGGCGTGTCCTATCACTTCATCGGCATGACGGCCGTGACCCTGTTGCTGGACTGGCCGCTGGCGATCGTCGGCGGGCTGATTGCCCAGGTGGGCCTGGTCGCGCTGGGCCGCCAGGACCTGGCGGCGGTCGGCATCAACGGCGCCTTGCTGATCCTGCTGCCGGTGCTGGTCACCGAATGCTGCGCGATCCTGGTGGAACGCGCACAGCCGCGTAATCCCTTTGTGTATATCTTCTGTTCCGGTTTTTTTGCCGCCGCACTGTCGGCCTTGCTATGCCTGTTGGTGGGCCTGGGGCTGCTGTGGTTCGACGGGCGTTTTGCCATGCCGGAATGGCTGGAAGACTTCATCGGCTACCTGTGGCTGATCATCTTTCCCGAGGCCTTCATCAACGGCATGGTGATCAGCGCCCTGGTGGTGTTCTGTCCCGAATGGCTGGAAACCTTCAACCGCACCCGTTACCTCTCGGCGCCGTGGAAGGATGACGATCCGCGTTCTTGATCCATATCAAACACGTTCGGCAGACGCGGTCCCATGCTCGGCAAAAACCGTTCGGGAGCAGGGTCATGAGTGTGTATGAATGGGCGCGGCAGGAAATACGCAGGAGTCTGGATACTGCGCAGGAAGAGGGGTTCGAACCGGGCTTGAGCCTGCGCGCCCTGCTCAGCGCGGTGGTGCAGGAGAGTCGGCGGGTGCGCAGCGCCGAGGATCTGGCCGACGAGTTGCAGTTTCTCGCGGAGAACCTCGACGATACGCAGGACTACGGTTTCATGCGGCCTTGAGGCTTCAGTGGGCGCGAGGCGGCAGGTCGTCGGAAAACAGATCGTCCTCGGCATCCGGGCTGACCGGAATCTTGTGTTCTTCGGCGGCCCAGGCGCCGAGGTCGATCAGTTTGCAGCGGTCCGAGCAGAACGGACGGTTGACGTTGCTCGCGGTCCACTCCACGGGCGCACCGCAGGTTGGACATTCCACGGTCAGGGGTTGGCTCATGACTGGCCTCCACGCAAGGTAAGGTAAAAGTGATGCAGGCGTTCGACCTCGCTGTGCAGCCAGGCGAGGTCGCGGTCGTTGACCAGCACATCGTCGGCATGGCTCAGGCGATCTTCGCGAGTCGCCTGGGCCTTGAGAATCGCCTGGATCTGCTGTTCGCTGATCCGGTCGCGTTGCAGGGTCCGCTCGATCTGCAGTTGTTGCGGCACATCGATCACCAGGATCCGTTGGGTCATCGCGTATTGCCCGGATTCGATCAGCAGCGGTGACACCAGAATCGCGTAGGGCGACTCGGCGCGGGCCAGGTGCGCGGCGATTTCATCGGCAATCAACGGATGCAGCAAGGCCTCCAGCCAGAGGCGTTGTTGCGGCACCTCGAAGATCAGCTTGCGCAGCGCCGCGCGGTCCAACTGGCCATCGGCCTGCAGCACGCTGTCGCCGAAATGCTCGGCAATGCGGGCCAGGGCCGGACGGCCGGGTTCCACCACCCAGCGGGCAGCGTGATCGGCATCCACCACATGGATGCCCAGGTCGATGAAGTGCTGGGCCGCAGCACTTTTGCCACTGCCGATACCGCCGGTAAGGCCGAGGATCCAGGGTTTGAAAACAGGCTTGGTCATCTGAAACCGACAAACTGCAAATAGGAGCCGGTTATTTGACCACCCCAGAGCAAGGCAATCCAGCCGGCAATGGCCAGAAAGGGACCGAAAGGGATAGGCGTGGACATTTGCGCACGGTTGCGGCGCAGCAGGGCGATCCCCGCCAGGGCTCCCGTCAGTGAGGCCAGCAGCAGGGTCATCGGCAGAATCTGCCAGCCGCCCCAGGCGCCGAACATGGCCAACAGCTTGAAATCACCGTGCCCCATGCCTTCCTTGCCGGTCAGCAGCTTGAACAACCAGTAAACCGACCACAGGCACAGGTAGCCGGCCACGGCGCCCCACAGCGCATCGTGGAGGCTGACGAACAGCTCGAAGCCATTGACGATCAGGCCCAGCCACAACAGCGGCAGCACCAGCACGTCGGGCAACAGCTGATGATCGGCATCGATCAGGCTCATCGCCAACAGGCCCCAGCTCAGCAGCAGCATCAGGACGGCCTGCCAGCCAAAGCCGAAATGCCAGGCCACGAACGCCGAGGCCAGGCCGCAGGTCAGCTCCACCAGCGGGTAGCGCCGGCCGATCGGTGCCTGGCACGCGGAGCAGCGTCCGCGCAGCAGCAGGTAGCTGAACACCGGGATGTTTTCCCAGGGGCGGATCGAATGTGCGCAGTGAGGGCACTGGGAATGCGGGAGCAGCAGGTTGTAGGTCGGCCCGGCAGGTTCGACGGGCAGCCCCAGGATGTCACGGGCCTGGGCGTGCCAGTCGCGCTCGAGCATCTTTGGCAGACGCCAGATCAGCACATTGAGAAAGCTGCCGACAATCAGGCCCAGGACCAGCATCGATGCTACGAAGACCAGCGGGTAGCTGGCCAGGACCTCAGTCAATGACATGTTCAGATCGCTGTGCCGAGTTGGAAGATGGGTAAGTACATGGCGACCACCAGGCCGCCGACGAGGGTGCCCAAAACTACCATGATCACGGGCTCCATGAGACTGCTCAGGGTGTCGACCAGGGTATCGACCTCTTCCTCGTAGTGGATCGCGACTTTTTCCAGCATGCCATCCAGGGCCCCGGATTCTTCGCCGATGGCGGTCATCTGGATCGCCATGCCGGGAAAAATGCCGGATGCGCGCATGGAAAAATGCAACTGCATGCCAGTCGCCACGTCCTGCCTGATGCGGTTCACCGCATGCTTGAACACCTGGTTGCCAGTGGCCCCGGCCACCGAGCCCAGGGCCTCCACCAGTGGTACCCCGGCGGCGAAGGTGGTGGACAAGGTGCGGGCGTAGCGGGCCACCGCGGACTTGTACAGCAGCGGCGCTACCAACGGCAGTTTCAGCAGGCCCACGTCCAGCCACTGGCGAAAGCGCGGTGAGCGCCGGTGGGCATGGCGCAGGCCGAATACGCTGAGCAACAGACCGCCCGCCAACAGCCACCACCAGTGCTGCACGAACTCCGAGAGGGCGATGACCAGTTGGGTGAACACCGGCAGTTGCGCGCCGAAGCCTTGGAACATCGACTGGAATTGCGGCACCACCTTGATCAGCAGGATCCCTGTCACCACCAGCGCCACGCAGATCACCGCCAGGGGATAGGTCATGGCCTTGCGGATTCGGGTCTTGAGGTTTTCGCTTTTTTCCTTGTAGGTCGCCACCCGCTCCAGCAGGGTTTCCAGGGCGCCGGCCTGCTCGCCGGCATCCACCAGGCTGCAGTACAGCTCGTCGAAATACCGCGGCCTCTTGCGTAGTGCGCTGGTGAAGCTGCTGCCGGCGGCGATGTCCTGTTTCAGCTCGCCCAGCAGTTTGCGCATGTTCGGGTTATCGAAGCCCTCGGCAATGATGTCGAACGATTGCAGCAGCGGTACGCCGGCCTTGATCAGGGTCGCCAACTGCCGGGTGAACAGGCTGATGTCGCGAGCCTTGATCGGGGGCGTGCGCTGGAACAGCGAGCTGGATTTCTTCCTGACCCTGGCCGGGCTGATGCCTTGCTTGCGCAACTGGGCCCTGATCAGCGAGGGGGTATGGCCGCTCAATTCGCCGCGCAGTTTGCTGCCTTGCCTGTCGGTGCCTTCCCACAGGTAAACACTGACTTTTGCTGCTTTGACCGCCATGGTGTCGAGTCCCGGTTGTGATGGATGTCCTCAGGGCCGGCAATGCCCTGTGCGTTAGCGAGTGGACCGCTGCGCGGGGCGTGGCGTCCGGCTCATAGAGTTTGAATGGCCCGATACGTTCCTTGGACGGCGGCGGGCAGTGAATGCAATCGAGGGTCGAGTGACAGCGTAGCCCGTCACGACGACCGGCCCAGGGCACTCGGCTGACAAAAAGTGTCAGATAGTGCGACTTCTGGCGCTCACTGCCGCAGGTCGGTGTCGCCAAAACCCCGTTCGCCCGGGGCCGCAGGCGCTGGCACAGGCTGTGCTATGGCTGTCTGGTGAGTGCCCAGACCCCTGGATATCCCCTGCTTGGAGCAGATAAATGAAGTATCAGAAAGGTTTTACCTTGATCGAGTTGCTGGTCGTCGTGGCGATCATTGGCATCCTGGCCACCTTTGCCATGCCGCTGTATTCCAAATACCAGGCGCGGGCCAAGGTCACCGCGGCATTGGCCGAAGCCTCGGCGCTGAAGGTCAACTTCGAGGACGTGCTGAACCAGGGCAGCGACCCGACCCTGGAGCTGGTGGGGGGCAAGGCGGCGACGTCGAACTGCACCATGACCGCCGCGGGCTCCGCCTCCACAGGAGCGGGAAGCATTGGCTGCACCATCCTCAATGCACCGGCGCCGGTGCTGAACAAGACCGTCACCCTGACTCGCACCACGGCCGATGGCTGGGTCTGCACCACCACTGTCCCCGCCGATTACTCCCCCAAGGGCTGCACCGCCAGTGGCAGTTGAGGTCGGTGCTTGCTTGCTCGGCGCGTGAAACACCACGCGCCACGGCACCTTCTGGGAAAGTGTCGGAAATTCAGGAAGTTAGCTCGCCACTGGAAATGCAACTTGCATGCAGATTACTTGCCGATCATGCATTTTGCATGATCGCGAGTGTTTCGTTATTTTTATAAGTAATTGATATTTAAGGGGTTTGTTGTTTTTCTGAACTTGGCATAACGCCTGCAATCTACTTAAGTAACCCTGCTGCCAGGACTTGGAGCAGGTTTTCCAGAAGAACAGGAGTTACTCGTATGAAGAAGTTCGCTATCGCTGCTGCAACTGCTACCGCTCTGACCCTGACCATGGCTAACGTTGCATTTGCCCAGACCACTCAAGCTACTCAGGCGCCAATGGTGCTCGCGGCGGGTGAAGTGACCAAGGCCAAGGAAGCCACTTCCGACACCTGGATCACCACCAAAGTCAAAGCGGATCTCGTAACTGAAAAAGGCATTCCTGGCACCGACATCAAGGTCGAAACCAACAAGGGTGTGGTTTCCCTGTCCTCCACCACTGCTCTGACCGCAGCGCAGAAAGAAACCGCAGTCAACATCGCCAAGAATATCAAGGGCGTGAAGGCGGTATCGGCTGACGGTTTGAAAACCGAGTAAGCCCCAAGCGTCTTTCCTGGACAGGGAGAAGAGGCGGTAGATGGTTCATCTACCGCTTCCTTGAAGGTTCATGCGAATGGCCACAGGGAGGTGGCTCCTTTTGTAGACAGAACAGGCCCCGGCACAGTGTGTCGGGGCCTGTTCTGTTTATGGCGGGGAGAACCGCAGGGCCGACCCGTTTCCGGGTCGGCGGGGAGGGTGGTTATTCGGCGTCCAGGTGCATGGGGGTAATGACCCGGCCGTCGCTTTCGGCCTGGCCGAGGTTGGCGTCGATGAAGTAGACCCGGTCGTCCGCCAGTTGGCCCTTGTCCACCAGGAAGTCCTTGATGCTGCTGGCCCGTTCCTGGCCCAACTGGCGCAACAGCGCATCGCTGCCACTCCAGAACTGGATCACGCCTTCACGCATTTTCGCGGTGCGTTCTTCCTTGCCCAGATCCTTCCATTCGGCCGGTGGCTGGGTCTTGAGGCGCGTGCGATAGATGCCTTCCAGCAGCGGACCTTTCTCGCCTTCCGGCACCTTCAGCAAGGATGCCTGGGCCGGCACCTTGTCGCCGCGACGCTGGAGCATCTTGTAGTAGTTGTACTGGTATTCCCGCTCCAGGCGTTGCTCGGCGATCAGCGGGCCATCGCTGCTCTGCGCGGCGGTACCTTCGATCTCCAGGCGCAAGGCCGGACGCTCCTTGAGCGCGTTGGACAGCTTGACCAGCGCCGCTTCCGATTCCGGGCTCAACTCGCTCGAGCCCGGGGCGAACGAGACGCTGCCCAGGTCTTCCGAACCACTGCCCGCGACCAGCCCGCCAATCAGTTTGAAGGGCGCGGCGGCAGCCTTGACGATCAGGTTACGCAGGGTCTGCCAGACAATCGGCATGACGCTGAATTGCGGGTTGTTGAGGTCGCCGGTCACCGGCAGTTCGATGGAGATCTTGCCGTCGACATCCTTGAGCAGGGCGACCGCCAGTTTCAGGGGCAGGCTCACGGCATCCGGGCTGTCGACTTTTTCCCCCAGCTCCAGTTGTTCGACCACCACTTTGTTTTCGGCCTTGAGCTGGCCGTTGGTGATGACGTAGTGCAGGTCGAGGTTGAGCCGGCCCTTGCGGATACGGTAGCCGGCGAACTTGCCGGAGTAGGGGGTCAGGGTGGTCAGTTCGACGCGTTTGAAACTGGTGGCGATGTCCAGCGCGGCCATTGGATCGAACGGGTTCACGCTGCCCTTGATGGTGACCGGCGCATAACGATCGACCTTACCCTTGATATCGACACTGGCCGGTTTGGCCTGGCGGCTGTCGATGGTGCCGATCTGGCCGTTGAGTTGCTGGACGGCCGTGGCGAAGTTGGGGGTCAGGCTGAAGTCGGCGAAGTTGGCCGAACCATCGTTGATGGCGATCTGGCCGATATGGATGCCCAGGGGTTTTTCCTTGGCGGCCGGCTTGGCGGCACTTTTCGGTGCGCTGTCGGCCGGTTGCGGGATCAGCAAGTCATCGATGTTGGTGGTGCGGTCATCGTTGATCATGAAGCGCGCATAGGGCTGCAGCAGGTTGACCTTGTTGATCGTCAGGCTGTCGCCGTGCTGATAGTTCAGGCCTTCGAGCACCAGTTGCTGCCATTTCACGAAGTCGCGGGTTTTCAGGGTGTCCAGGGTGTGCAACTGGTCGACCTGGGCGCGGCCGGTCACGCTGAATGTCAGGGGATCGATGTTTTTCAGGTCCACCGCCAGGTCGCTGCCGAGCATGCCGCTGCGCAGCTCCAGGCGAATGAACGGGCTGATGTAGGACTGCGCGACCCGCAGGTCGATGTCCTTGGTCTGCACCGCCAGTTTGGCGGTGACCGGTTGCAGGTTGACCACACCGCTGGCGAGGATCTTGCCCTGCTTGCCCACCCCGGTGTCGAGCTTGAGGTTGAAGGGCGACTGGTTGAGGCTGTCGAAGTTCTGCACGTCGACGTTCAGCGGCCCGACCTCCAGCGCCACCGCCGGCTTGGCCTGGCGGTCCGCCAGGTGCACCTGGTAATTGCGCAGTTGCACGTCCTTGAGCAGCACCTGCCAGGGTTTGCCTGGCGCCGGGGGCGCCGGGGGCGCCGGCTGCGGGCTATCGGCGGCGGCCGGAGCGGGCTTGGCCGCCGGTTTGGCCGGCTGGCTGGCGAACAGTTTCTGCCAGTCCAGTTGGCCATCGGCTTCCAGGGCTGCCCAGGTTTCCAGTTTCTGGCTGCGGATCTTGCCGACCACCACTTGCTGCTTGGCCAGGTCGACCGTGGTCTCACTGACGTCCAGGCGCTCCAGGCGGGCCAGTGGCCGACCGTCCGGGGCCTTGATGGCAAAGGGCGCGATGCTTACCGAAGCATCGCTGAGCAGCAGTTCGGTTTCCTTGGACAGGTTCAGCTTGTAGCGGGTGTTGAGGTTCAGCACGCCGTCTTCGAGGACCAGGGGCAAGGCATCGCGGACATAGGGCCACCAGGCTTTCATCTGGCCGTCGGTGACTTTCAGGGTGCCTTCGGAGGCGATCGGGGTCAGGCTGAAATTACCGCTCCAATCGATCTGACCGCCCGCGGGGCCCGCGGCGACCAGAGTCATGTCGGCACTGTCATCGGGCAGGGTGCTGAGGTTCTTCAGCTCGAGATCGAGTTTGTCGTAGAGGAAATCGATGGGCTCGCTGGGCCGCGTGTCCTGGAAGTGCACATAACCGCCCGCCAGTTTGATGCGCTCGATACGCAGCGGGAACGGCTTGGCCTCGGGGTCGTCCGGAGTCGGTTCGCTGGCGGGCAGGTTGAACAGGCCCAGCAGGTTGAGCTTGCCGTCTTTGGCGAACAGGATCTCGCTCTTGGGTTTGTCCAGCTCGACATCGGCCAGGTGCAGCGCGCGGGTCCAGAGGCTGTCCAGTTGCAGGTTGGCGTAGAGACGCTCGAAGGCCACCTGCTCCTTGCCCGGCTCACCGATGTTCAGGCCCCAGAGCGTCAGTTCGAGACTGAACGGGTTGAGTTCGATGCGCTGGATCTTTGCCGGTACCGTCGCGTAGTTGGCCAACTGTTGATTGGCCACCCGCAGGGCGATGCCCGGCAAAATCAGAAAGCCCAGCAGGCTGTACAGGGCGAGAGCGGTCAACAAGGCGCCGATAGCGCGGATCAATCCTTTGGACATGCGAGGCTTCATCTATCTGAATCGGAAGTGCGTTGGAGTATGGCATGCGTTTCCGGTTCCGAAACAATCCCATGACTGTCGCAAACAGGATTGTTCAGATTCCTCGCGGGAGATCAGAGATGCAGGATCAGGGTCTTGAGCGGCGGTTGCTGGTCCATGGAGGGGAAGTCGCGACCGGGTGTCAGCACCTGCCATTCGCGTACCGGGCGCCCGGCTTTTTCGGCGCAGCGCAGCACCTGTTCGCGCCAGTCGTCCAGGGTGACTTTCGCCAGGTTGTTGCAGCAGATCAGCACGCCATTGTCGGCGGTAGCCAGCAGGGCCGGCTTGAGCAGGCTCTGATAGTCACGCAGCAGGTCGACGGTGCCGAATGCACTCTTGGCCCAGGCCGGCGGGTCGAGCAGTACCAGGTCGTACTGGCGCTGTTCCAGGCGTGGGTAGCCGGGCAGCTTTTGCCCACGGCGCTGGGTGATAGGCAGGCCGGCCAGTTGCCGGATCGCCGGGAAGTAATCCGATTGCACGAACTGCATGGCCGGCAATTGCGGATTGAGCTGGCCGTTCTCGCGGCCGACCGCCAGGTTGCCCTCGGCGAAGTCCAGGTTGCACACCTCGCGGGCGCCACCTGCCGCGGCACTCAGGCCGACGCCGCAGGTATAGGCGAACAGGTTCAGCACACTCTTGCCGGCGCTGTGGGCCTTGACCCAGCCACGGGCGTTGCGCAGGTCGAGAAACAGCAGCGGGTCCTGGCCGGCATGGCGACCGCGTACCCGGTAGTTCAAGCCCCATTCGTGGCCGACCAGGTCTTGCAGCGCCTGTTCTTCGGCGCGGTAAACCGGGTCTTCGCGGTCGATACGTGAGTTGCCCCGGGAGCGGTCGTTGTAGACCAGCAGGGTGTCCAGGCCCAGCTGCTTCTGGACGGTCTCGTGCAATTGCAGCAAGGCCTCGCGTTCCAGCGTCTGGTGAAAACTCTGCACCAGCAGCTGTGGGCCGTAACGGTCGATGGTCAGGCCCCCGGCGCCTTCCTGGCTGCCATGGAACAGCCGATAGCAGTCGGTGCCTTGCTGATGCAGCTCGGCGAGCAGGTCCTGGCGATGATCGAGGGCGGCGCGCAGCGCCTGATTCAAGGAAGACATGCGGGCGCCTTGCGGATGATTGGGCGGGGCAGTCTACCAGCTTCGCCCTTCCCTGTAGGAGCGGCCGGTCGACGCTCGATTGCCCGCGAAACAAACGTCATGACACCGCAGTCTTACAGGCACGGTGCGTCATCGTTGACGATTTATCGCGGGCAAGCCTCGCTCCTACAGAAAGGGCGTGGGGTTAGCGTTCGATGGCCAATGCCACGCCCTGGCCGCCACCGATGCACAGGGTGGCGAGGCCTTTCTTGGCATCGCGCTTGAGCATCTCGTGCAGCAGGGTCACCAGCACCCGGCAGCCCGAAGCGCCGATCGGGTGGCCGAGGGCGATGGCGCCGCCGTTGACGTTGACCTTGCTCGCATCCCAACCCAGTTCCTTGCCCACCGACAGCGCCTGGGCGGCGAAGGCTTCGTTGGCTTCGATCAGGTCCAGTTGCTCCAGGGACCAGCCGGCCTTGTCCAGGCAGCGGCGGGTGGCCGACACCGGGCCGATGCCCATGATCGCCGGGTCGACGCCGGCGTTGGCGTAGGCGGCAATCTTCGCCAGCACCGGCAGGCCCAGGGCCTTGGCCTTGGCGGCGCTCATCAGGATCACCGCGGCGGCGCCGTCGTTCAGCGACGAGGCGTTGCCGGCGGTGACCGTGCCGTCCTTCTTGAAGGCCGGTTTGAGCTTGCCCAGGGATTCGGCGGTGGTGCCGGCGCGCGGCTGCTCGTCGGTGGCGAAGGCCACGGGGTCGCCCTTGCGCTGGGGAATCAGGATCGGGGTGATCTCATCGACAAAACGCCCGCCTTCGATGGCGGCCACGGCCTTCTGTTGCGAGGCGGCGGCAAAGGCGTCCTGGGCTTCGCGGCTGATGGCGTATTTGTCCACCAGGTTCTCGGCGGTGATGCCCATGTGGTAGTCGTTGAAGGCGTCCCACAGGCCGTCGCTGATCATGCTGTCGACGATCTGGCTGTGACCCATGCGCAGGCCGGTGCGGGCGCCGGGCAGCACGTAGTTGGCCAGGCTCATGTTCTCCTGGCCGCCGGCGATGATCACCTCGGCGTCGCCGCAGCGAATTGCCTGGGCGCCCAGGTGCAGGGCCTTGAGGCCGGAGCCGCAGACCTTGTTCAGGGTCAGCGCCGGCACGGCGTGGGGCAGGCCGGCCTTGATCGCGGCCTGGCGTGCGGGGTTCTGCCCGGCGCCGGCGGTGAGCACCTGGCCCATGATCACTTCATCGACCTGGGCGCCGTCCAGGCCGGTCTGGGCCAGCA